>DAOKZF010000165.1:0-2654 GCA_035325785.1 Miltoncostaeaceae bacterium | reverse complement strand
CAATCGTCGCCGGAGCACGAGCGCGGTTCCACCGGCAGGGGCACCCTCGGCCTGGTGATGTCGCTCGTCGGCGTGATCATGCCGGTCTTTTCGGGGCTCGGCGTGACCCTGTCGCTCGAGGCCTTCGGCGAATACGACCGCGACGGATCGCGCCCCGGGCGGGGAACGGCCCTCGCCGGCGTGGTGTTCGGCGTGATCGGCCTCTCGTTGCTGGTCGCCCTTCTGGGGGCCGGCGCGTTCGTGATGACTCCCCCGGGGGCCTGACCCGGGTGGTCGGCGCCGGGCGTGCGCACGGCGATGCCCCGTCTGCCGACGAGGCCCGGTTGGCGCACATCCAGCGGCGCACGCTGATGGTGATCGTGCTGTCGCAGCTGTGTGCGGGGGCGGGGCTGGCGGCGGGAATCGCCGTCGGGGCGCTGCTGGCGCGCGACATGCTCGGCGGCGACAGCCTGGCGGGGCTTCCGACCGCGCTGTTCACCCTCGGTTCGGCCGGTTCCGCGGTGGCGGTCGGTTCCCTCTCGCAACGCCACGGCCGACGGGTCGGGCTGGTGTGGGGGTTCATCGTCGGTGCGGTGGGCGCGCTGGCGGTGGTCGCCGCCGGAGCGCTCGACAGCGTGCCGTTGCTGTTGGTGGCGCTGCTGGTCTACGGGGCCGGATCGTCCACCAACCTGCAGGCGCGCTACGCCGGCGCCGACCTTGCGGCGCCCGCCCGGCGGGGTACCGCGGTGAGCATCGTGATGGTGTCGACCACCCTGGGGGCGGTCGCCGGCCCGAACCTCGTCTCACCGATGGGCGCCGTCGCCGAGGCGCTCGGCATTCCGCGTCTCACCGGGCCGTTTCTGCTGGCGGCGCTCGCCTACGGCATGGCGGCCCTGGTGCTGTTCGTGCTGTTGCGCCCCGATCCGCTGCTGTTGGCCATGGCGCGCGGCGGCGAGCGGGCGGCCGGGGAGGCGCCCCTGGCGGTGGACACGCCCGCTCTGCGGGCCGGGCGCGGGGTGGTGGTCGGCGCGAGCGTGATGGTGCTCACCCAGATCGCCATGGTGGCGATCATGACCATGACCCCGGTGCACATGACCGCCCACGGGCGCAGCCTGGGCGAGGTCGGATTTGTGATCGGGGCCCACATCGCCTGCATGTTTCTGCCCTCGCCGCTCACCGGCATGCTCGCCGACCGCTTCGGTCGGGTGCCGGTGGCCCTGGTCGCGGCGCTGGTGCTGATGGCGTCGGGGATGGTCGCCGCCCTCGCTCCGGGCGGCTCGTTCTGGTTGTTGACGCTCGCCCTGTGTCTGCTCGGGTTGGGTTGGAACCTCGGTCTGATCAGCGGCACCGCCCTGGTGGTGGACGCCGCGCCCCTGCATGCGCGCGCCCGCATCCAGGGGCGGGTGGATCTGCTGATCGCCCTGGCGGGGGCCGGCGGCGGGGCGATGTCGGGCGTGGTGGTGGCCGGGGCCGGTTTCGCCGCACTGTCTCTGCTGGGAGGGTTCCTCTCGCTGCTGTTGGTGCCGGTGGTGGTCTGGTATCGGCGCGCGCCGGTCGCCGTGGCGGGCTGATTCGCCCCCGTGGGGTCACGGCGGCGTACCCTTGGTGGAATGCGAATCGGAATCCTCACCGCCGGGGGAGATTGCCCCGGCCTCAACGCCGTCATCCGCGCCGCCGGACGGAAACTGCTGCGGGAGGGCCACGAGCCGGTCGGCCTGATGCGCGGATATCGCGGCCTGGCCTACCGCGAGCACAAGGTGCTCGATCACGGGTCCCTGTCGGGGCTGCTTCCGCTGGGCGGCACGGTTCTGTCGACCTCCAGCTACGACCCGTTCCGCCACGATGACGGCCCCGACCTGGTGCGCGCCGCGATAGAGCGCGGTGATGTCGACGCGGTGATCGCGATCGGCGGCGAGCACACGATGGAGGTCACCCACAACCTGTACCAGGCGTTCGGTCTGCCGGTGGTCGGCGTGCCCAAGACGATCGACAACGACATCGTCGGCACCGACCGCACCTTCGGTTTCAACACGGCGGTGCACGTGGTGACCGAGGCGTTGGACCGGCTGCATTCGACCGCGCAGTCCCACAACCGGGTGATCGTGGTTGAGGTGATGGGCCGCAACGCGGGCCACATCGCGGTGCATTCGGCGATCGCGGGGGGCGCCGACGGGGTGCTGGTGCCGGAGGTCGACACGACCGTCGAGGAGGTCGCCGCCGGTATTCGTGCCCGGCACGAGCGGGGCAAGGACTTTTCGCTGATCGTGGTGTCGGAGGGCGCACGCCTGGCGTTCGCCGACGGCAGCATCAAGAACATCCGCGTGCACCAGGGCACCGACGAGTACGGCTACGAACGCTTGGGCGGTATCGCCAACGCCCTGGCGATCGAGCGGGAGAAGGCCACCGGTTACGAGACTCGCACGGTTGTGCTCGGTCACGTGCAGCGGGGCGGCACCCCGACCGCCAGCGATCGGGTGCTCGCCACCCGCTACGGCATCGCGGCCGCCGAGGCGGTGCTGGCCGGGAACGTCGGCACGATGGTTGCCCTGCGGGGCGATTCGATCATCCCGGTGCCGCTGGGCGAGGTGCAGGGGGTGAAGGGCGTGGACCTGGACCTGTTGGAGTTGGCCCGCACCTTCTTCTGATGCCCTGAATCCGGCCGGGCCCGGTTCACC
>DAOKZF010000164.1:0-4303 GCA_035325785.1 Miltoncostaeaceae bacterium | reverse complement strand
CGTGGGCGAATCCCGGGCGTAGTAGTCGTAGTTGGCCGCGCGGATCAGGCGGCGCAGCTCGGCGACCCGAGCGGCCGCCGCCTCGCGACCGGGCTCGGGCGCCTCAGATGTCATTCAGGCAGGCCTCGAGCAGCGCGCCCGGGGTGTCGACCACCAGGTCCGCGCCCTCGCCCTCCAGCTCATCGCGCGAGAAGAATCCCCAGGTGACCCCGATCGTGCGCAGCCCGGCGGCCCGTCCGGCCCGGATGTCAAACGGGGCATCGCCCACGTAGCAGGCGCCCTCGGCCGCGCCCCCCAGACGCTCGAGCGCGTAGAAGAGCGGGTCGGGGTTCGGCTTGTGGCGCGGGGTGTCATCGGCGGTCACCACCACCGAGAAACGCGCGTGCACCGCGGGCAGGACCTTCCACGCCAGGTCCACCGCGTCACGGCTCTTGGAGGTGACGATCCCCATCGCCCGCCCGGCCTGGGCGAGCTCGGCCAGCAGCGCGTCGACCCCGTCGTAGGCGCGCAGCAATTCCGCCGTGTGGGCGTGATTCCACGTGCGGTAGGTGTGGAACAGCTCCTCGGCATGCCGGGGGGAGAAATGCTCCATCTGTTCCATCAGGGGCCGTCCGACGTTCACGATCAGTTCGTCGTCGCTCAGATCGAGCCCCAGCACGGTGCGCACCGCGTGACGGTGCGACTCGCGGATGAGGTTCACCGAGTCGATCACGGTGCCGTCCAGATCGAACAGCACCGGCGCGGTGGTCGCCGGGCCGCTCACGCGCTGTACACCCGCGCGTCGGGGGCGAGCAGATCCGCGAGCGCCAGCGCCTTGAGTCGGTCCATGCCGTCCATGTCGGTGAGGTTGAAGTGCATCGGCGTCACCGAGACGGCCCCCGCCTCGATCGCCGCGAAATCGGTGCCGCTCTCGCGCTGGTAGCCGGCGACCGGCCCATAGATGCTGTAGCGGCGCCGTCCGTCGCGTTCGGGCAGCACGCGCAGCTCGTCCTGATAGATCCGCCGCCCCAGGCGCGTCACCCACGCCTCCGAGATGCCGGTGGCGTCGCGTCCGGGCACGTTGACGTTCAGGATGACCCCCGAGGGGAAATCGGGTCCGCTGATGATGGGCACCAGGCGGGCGGCGAAGTCGGCCGCCACCCGGAAGTCGTAGGCCGTCCCGTCCCACTGCATGGCCGACTGATCGGTCGCCTGGGCGGAGACCGCGATCGCCGGCAACCCCAGCAGCATCCCCTCCAGGGCGGCGGCCACCGTGCCGGAGTACGTGACGTCATCGCCCACGTTCAGCCCGAGGTTGATGCCGCTGACGACCACGTTCGGCGGCTCATCCAGGATCGGCGTGGTCGCGAAACGGACGCAGTCGACCGGGGTCCCGTCGGTCGCGTACGCGTCGGTGCCGTCGGCCAGGGTGACCTGGTCCAGGTGGAGCGGATTGTGGATGGTGATCCCCCGCCCGATCGCGCTGCGGTTGGAATCGGGGGCGATCACCGTCACCCGCCCGACCGCGCGCAGGGCCTGCGCCAACGCCAGCAGGCCCGGCGAATCGACGCCGTCGTCATTGGTCACCAGAATGTGCGCCACAGGGGACCCCTCCCGACGGTCGCTCGGCTCATCAACGTCACCCGTCGATACCGTAACGCACCCCCACCAATGTGAGGGCGTGCGCCGGCACCGTTGGCCCCGCCGCCGCGCGCGGTGCCCCATTCAACAGCGCGCGGACGCTCTCCACCGGGCGCCGGCCGAAGCCCACCTCCAACAGGGTGCCGGCGAGCGTGCGCACCATGCCGCGCAGGAAGGCGTCGGCCTCAACCACCAACACCACCTCGTCCTCGCGTTCGTGCAGCTCGCACAGGGTGAGCGTACGCGCGAAGAAGACATGTTCGGTGCGGGTGGGCGTGAAGGCGGTGAAATCGTGTTGGCCCACCAGGATGGCGCACGCCTCGCGCATCGCCGCCCGGTCCAGGGCTCGCCGCACCGGGAACACCCGCTCGCGCCGCAGGGGGGAATCGGGTCCCACCAGGAAGCGGTACTCGTAGCGTCGGGCGAGGGCGTCGGCGCGCGCGTCGAAGCCCGGCGGGGCGTCGACCACTCGGCGGGCGGCCACGTCGTGGGGCAGCAGGGCCGCCAGCCCACGCTGCACACGTTCGGCGCTCAACGTGGTGGCCACCGGCACCGAGGCGACCTGGCCGGTGGCGTGGACGCCCGCGTCGGTGCGCCCGGCCACGGTGATCCGCACCGGATGGTGCACCAACGTCACGAGGGCGTCCCGCAGGACGCCCTCGACGGTGCGCTGATTCGGCTGGGAGGCCCAGCCGCAGAAGCCGCGCCCGTCGTACTCCAGCGTCAGCCGGAGCACCCGCGCGGCCGGTGACTCAGGAAACCGTGACTCCGTGAGAGAGCTCAAGCAGCACCATCTCCGCGGCGTCGCCCTGACGCGGACCGAGCTTCAGGGTGCGGGTGTAGCCACCCTGCACGTCCTGGAAGGCCGGACCGATCGTGTCGAACAGCCGGTAGGTGACCTCCTTGTTGCGCAGCAGGGCGATCGCCTGACGACGCGAGTGGAGGGTGTTCTGCTTCGCGAGCGTAATCGCCTGCTCGGCGATCCCCCGGGCCAGCTTGGCCTTCGGCGCGGTCGTCTGAATACGACCGTGCGTGAGCAGTGCGGTGGCGAGGTTCGCCCCCAGCGCCTTGCGGTGGGCGCTGGAACGACCGAGTTTGGGTCCTTGACGGCGGTGGCGCATGTGGTGTCTCTAGTCCTCGTCGCTACGCAGGGAAAAGCCGTGATTGGCCAGGTTCTCCTTGACCTCTTCGATGCTCTTCTTGCCGAAGTTCGGGATGGCCGACAGCTCGGCCTCGGTCTTGGAGATCAGGTCGCCGATGGTTTCCACGCCCACCCGCTTGAGGCAGTTGTAGGAACGCACACCGAGCTCGAGCTCTTCGATCATGATGTCGTGCATGCCGCCGCCGATCGGGGTCTCCTCGACCTCCGGCTCGCCCAGCACGCGGGTGCTTTCGCGGTCGGCGAACAGCGCCAGACGGTTGATCAGCGTCCCGGCGGCCTCCGACAACGCGGCCCGCGGGTCGATGCTCCCGTCGGTCTGGATCTCGAGCAACAGCCGGTCGTAGTCGGTGTGCTGACCGACGCGCGCGGGGCTCACCTCGTAACGCACCCGCACCACCGGCGAGAAGTTCGCGTCGACCGGGATCACCCCGATCGTGGACGTCTCATCCTTGTTCTGTTCGGCCGGGGCGTAGCCGCGCCCACGCCGGATCGTGAGGATCATGTCCAGACGAGCGTCGGACTCGAGGTTCGCGATCTCCAACTCGGGGTTGAGCACCTCGAGGTCGGCCGGCGCGGCGATGTCACCGGCGCTCACCGGCCCGGGACCGGCCTTCGACAGCTGAACCTCAACCTCGTCCGCGTCGCCGTGCAGGCGGCAGATCAGGTCGCGCAGGCTGAGGATGATGTCCGTGGCGTCCTCACGCACGCCCGGGAGCGTCGTGAACTCGTGCTGGACCCCCTCGAACCGCACGGAGGTGACGGCCGCGCCCTCGAGGGAGCTCAGCAGCACGCGGCGCAGACTGTTACCGAAGGTGTGGCCGAAGCCCCGATCGAGCGGTTCGACCTCGAAGCGGCCGAACGTCTCGCTGATCGGTTCATAGGTCATGCGGGGGGCCTGAATATCAAGCACGTATTGCCGTCCTTCTCCGGACTCTGCCGGATCGCAATCCTGACGCGGCCGGACCGAGGGACGCCTCGGCGCCGGATCTGCGCGTCACAGACCCGGCGCCCTCGCGCGCACCTCGTTTCCGGTGGTACCGGTTCTTACTTCGAGTAAAGCTCGACGATCAGCTGCTCGCGCACCGGCATGTCGATCTCGCTGCGGTCGGGCGCCTTCAGCACCTTGCCGTTCAACGAGTCGTAGTCGGCCTGCAGCCACGAGGCCACCACGGTGACGGTCTCGGTGGCCGAGCGAATGACGCTCTCGGCGTTCGAGCCCTCCTTGACGGTGATCACGTCGTCGGGACGCACCTGGTAGCTGGGAATGTTGACCTTCTTGCCGTTCACCCGGAAGTGACCGTGGCCGACCAGCTGACGGGCCTGGCGGCGCGTGGCGGCGAAGCCGGGGCGAAAGACGACGTTGTCCAAACGCAACTCGAGCAGGCGCAGCAGGTTCTCGCCGGTGATGCCGGGCTGACGGCTGGCCTTCTCGTAGTAGCGGCGGAACTGCTTCTCGAGCACGCCGTAGAAACGGCGGGTCTTCTGCTTTTCGCGCAGCTGCAGCAGGTACTCGCTCTGACG
>DAOKZF010000163.1:2072-4317 GCA_035325785.1 Miltoncostaeaceae bacterium | reverse complement strand
GGGGGCTGCTGGGCGCGACGGTCGCCACGGCCGTGGTGGGGACCCTGGTGGTGCGGGCCGCCGGCGACGTCGATCTGGGCCGTCTGTGGCAGGACCGGACCGGCCTGATGGCCGTCGGCGCGGTCTGTGCGGCGCTCTCCGCCGCCCTCATGACGGCGACCGTCGTTCTGGCGGAACGCACGTCGGTCGGTCGCCCGCAGGCCGCCCATCGGCGTCGCTGAGCGCCGGACGCCTCCCGCCGAACCGGTGCTAACGTGCGCCGCCTATGAGCCGCACCCTGATCATCTGTGAAAAGCCGTCGGTCGCCTCGGACGTCGCCAAGGCCCTCTTTGGGCGGGCGGCGAAGAAGGCCGCGGACCACTGGGAGAGCCCCGACGCGATCGTGGCCTGGGCGGTGGGGCACCTGGTGGAGCAGGTCGATCCGGATGCCTACGACGCGCAGTACAAGAAGTGGCGCTACGAGGACCTGCCGATCGTTCCGGAGCAGTTCCGGTACCACGCGCGGGATGCTCGCGCGAAGAAGCAGTTGAGCGTCCTGCACCGGTTGATGGGCCGGGCCGACGTCGAGTTGATCGTGAACGCCTGCGACGCCGGGCGCGAGGGCGAGCTGATCTTCAAGTTGATCCTCGAGACCGCCCCGAAGAAGGTCCGGAGCACGCCGGTGAAGCGCGCGTGGTTCAGTTCGATGACCCCCAAGGCGATCAAGGACGCCTTCGACAACCTGCGCGACGACGAACAGCTGAAGCCCCTGGAGGCCGCCGCGCGCGCCCGCAGCGAGGCGGACTGGCTGGTGGGGATGAACGCCACGCGCGCCGCCACCACGAAGGCCGGCTCGGTGCGCAAGGTGCTCTCGCTCGGGCGGGTGCAGACACCCACCCTGGCCCTGATCGTGAACCGCGATCTGGCGATTCAGGAGTTCGTCCCGGAGGACTACTGGGAGGTCACCGCCCTCCTGGCCACCGAGGCTCAGGCCGAGTACACGGGCCTGTGGCATGAGGGGTCGACCACCCGCCTGAAGGCCGCCGAGCCGGCCGACGCGATCGTCGCCGCCGTCGGCGGGGCATCGGGCACCATCGAGTCGCTCGAGCGCAAGCCGCAGGTGGAGCAGCCACCGTTGCTGTACGACCTGACCACCCTGCAGCGCGAGGCGAACTCGCGCTTCGGTTTCGCCGCGTCGCGCACGCTCAGCGCCGCCCAGGCGCTGTACGACCAGCACAAGCTGCTCAACTATCCGCGCACCAACTCGCGTTACCTGTCGGGCGACATGGCGGGCCAGTTGAAGGGCGTCGCGAGCGGGGTGGGGGCCGCGGCACCCGAGTACGCCGACGGAGCGCGCTACGTGCTGAACCTCGAACGCCTTCCGTTGGGTCGCGTGGTGAACGACGCCAAGGTGACCGACCACCACGCGATCATCCCCACCGAGGGCGATCACGACCTGGCGGGCCTGAGCAGGGACGAACGGCGGATCTACGATCTGGTGGCCCGCCGGTTCCTGGCGGTGTTCCACCCGCCGGCCCGCTTCGAGCGCACGGCGGTGGAGACCCGCATCGGCGAGCACCTGTTCCGCAGCCGGGGCAAGGTGCTGCTGGAGGCCGGCTGGCGGGCGGTGTACGGCGAGGAGGCCCAGGCCGAGGCCGCGGCGAAGGGCGATGAGGAGAAGGATCAGTCCCTGCCGGCGCTGGCGATCGGGCAGAGGGTGACCTGTCGGGAGGCCACCGCGCACGCCAAGCAGACCAAACCGCCGGCGCGCTATTCGGAAGGCACCCTGCTGCGGGCGATGGAGACCGCCGGAAAACTGGTGGACGACGATGAGGCCGCCGAGGCGATCAAGGACGCCGGCATCGGGACGCCCGCGACCCGGGCGGCGACCATCGAGCGTCTGGTGGACGCCAACTACGTGGAGCGCGAGGGGCGTGCTCTGCGCGCGACCGAGAAGGGCATCGGACTGATCCGGATGCTCGGCGACCACCTGCTGACCAGCCCTGAGCTGACCGGCCGTTGGGAGCAACGGCTGAACCGGATTGAGCGGGGCGAGGAGCAGGCGGCGGACTTCCGGCGCGAAATCGAGGCCTTCACCGGCGAGGTGGTGGCCTGGTTCGCCGACAAGGAACGCGATGACCTGCGCATCGAGCGCACCCCGCTGGCCCCCTGCCCGAACGAGGGCTGCGAGGGCGAGATCGTCGAATATCCCAAGAGCTACGGCTGCACCAGCTACCACGGCAAGGACGACCCCGGCTGCGGCTAC
>DAOKZF010000163.1:0-2062 GCA_035325785.1 Miltoncostaeaceae bacterium | reverse complement strand
GGAAACGCCAGGGCGGGCGGACGATCACCCGCGAGGAGGCGCTGGAGCACATCGCCGCCGGGCGCTCGAGCAAGGATTTGGAGGATGAGCGCGAGGTGATCGGACCGTGTCCGACCCCCGGCTGCGGCGCGCAGATCATCGAGCGGGCACGCAGTTTCGGGTGCACCAGCTGGAAGAGCCGTTCCGAGACCGGTTGCGGATATGTGATCTGGAAGCGCGTGCGCGGCCAGAAGGGTGAGGTCGATGCCGATACCGCGCGGCGCATGGTGGCCGCGGGCGAGACCAACGCCGCCCCCGCTCCGGCGAAGGAGCCGATCGGTGAGTGCCCGACGCCCGGCTGCGGCGGGCAGATCGTCGAGAATTCGCGTGCCTACGGGTGCACCAGCTGGAAGAGCCGCAAGAATCCCGGTTGCGGCTTCGTGATCTGGAAGCGCGAGCGCGGCGCCCAGGGCGGGATCACCCGTGAGCAGGCGGTCGAGCGGCTCGAGGCCGCCCGCGCGGAACTGGCCGGAGGGGATGGCGCGGTCGCCAGTCCCGAGGCGCAGGCCGCACCCGCCGGCTGAGTCCTCTCACCGCACCGGATCACGGGCGCGCGGCGGGTCGCCGTCCGGCCGGCTCTCGACGAGACACGCCGCCGAGACCGGATGCGATGGGCCGGCGGGCCGGGCAGACCTAGACGATGGTCGAGGTCAATCCTCGACCATCGGGCGGTACGACGGCAAGGCGCGCGGCGAATACTGCTTTCTGTCATTCCACCGCCGTGGGCGGTGGTCCGGGGGTCAGCCAGAGAAGGAGCGCGGCGTGAGACGAACAGGACGCAACCGGAGGGCGCTCGTCGCACTCCTGATCGGTGCGAGCGCGTTTGCCGCCACCGCCGCGAGCGCTCAGGCTCACCACATCTTTGTGAAGAAAGAGGTGATCGGAGGCGACAGCTCGGGTCAGCAGTTCAGCTTTTCCGTCTCTCGGAACCAGCCGATCAAGAACTCGATCAGCCTCCCGGGCAAGTCCGCCCAGGACCCGGTGACGTTCAAGCTGGCCCACGGCGTGGACCAACAGGTGAACTCGAGCGGCCCGCAGAACCTCCGGGTGGCGGAGACCTCGATGCCCTCCGGATATGCGTTTGTGTCGGCTTCCTGTGAGAGCGGGATGAGCGGCAGCCCGGTGAGCGGGGCCAACGCGATCGACATCGTTGTCACCTCCTCGTCCTCCTCGTGGAAGACCTGCACGTTCACCAACAAAAAACTGGTGAACGTGAAGGTGACCAAGAACTTCACCGGCACCGGGAACACCGGCGCGGAGAAGGTGAAGCTCACCGTCGCCGGCACGCAGTCCGGCTAACTGGGCAACAACGGGTCCATCACCAAGTCGAACATCGATGTGGTGTCGCCGTTCCAGGTCGCGATCAGCGAGACCGGAACGAGCACCGCGGACCTGAGTGACTTCTCGGCAAGCATCAGCTGCACCGGCACCGGCGACACCGGCGCGGCAAAGACGTTCACCACCGCCTCCGCCGGCGCCAACGGTTGGACGCTGAAAGACATCAACTACGCCAAGGCCGGCAGCACCATCAACTGCACGATCACCAACCAGCGCACCCGGGTGCGTATCCCGGTTCCCGCGGCGCCGACCCCCAACGATGCGTGCGGGCCGAACAACGCGGTGTGGGTGAAGCCCGCAGACACAGCTCAGGTCGCCTGGACGATCACGAACGGGCGTCTGATCGCATCCACCAAGACCGGGTACATCTTCCAGGACGGCACCACCAGCCACGACTACGGTGTCGCCCCCGACAGCAACATTCCCTGCCCGATCGCGATCCCCGCAACCCCGTCCACCAACCCGGTCTGCGGCCCCGACAACGACACCTGGAACGTCCCGGCCAACACCGAGCAGATCACCTGGAAGCTGGAGAACGGCGAGCTGATCGCCACCACCACCGGCGACCTGACGTTCACCGACGGGACCACCAGCCACAACTACGGCAAGGCCCCCCAAACCAACAACGAGCCCTGCCCGATCGCGATCCCCGCAACCCCGTCCACCAACCCGGTCTGCGGCCCCG
>DAOKZF010000162.1:0-4403 GCA_035325785.1 Miltoncostaeaceae bacterium | reverse complement strand
GCGGGTGATCGGCGCCCTCAACCGCATGGGGCATCCGAGCTCCGCCCCGCTCGAGACCGCCCCCGGACGGGTGCAGCAGTGGACGCCCAGCATCGACGCGCTCTACGTGCCCGACATCGATGCCTCGCTCGACGAACAGGGGGCCAAGCGGGCCTTCTGGAGCGCCTTCCGGGCGGTCGGCACCTGGCACAACGACCAGCCGCCCTACTGACGGAACACCGGCCGACGCGCGCCGGCCGGACCGTCATCGGCGGCTAACGCTCCTCGTCGGGCAGCGGGTACTCCGCCCCGCACCATTCGCAGTGGGTCGCGGGCTCCTCAACCGGACCGGCCGCCGGACCGGACGGTGCGACGGGTGGCGTGTCGGACGCCTGCGGGGATTCGCCGTACTCGGCACCGCACCACTCACAGTGGGTACCGGGTGCGGGTTCGCGCTCAATCCGTGCGCCGGGATCGCCCATCATCGTCCTCCGCATCAGGGGCCGCCTCCCGCCATTCTCGCACCCCCACCCGGCGCGCGCGAGCACTGACCCGGCAGCGTTCAGACGGCCGGGCGCGTGAAGCGCGCCACCGCCTCGATGTGCGGAGTCTGAGGGAACATGTCGACCGGGCGCACCCACTCGAGGGTGTAACCACCGGCCACGAAGCGCGCCGCGTTGTCGGCGAAGGTCGCCGGCTGACACGACACGTACACCAGCACCGGCGGAGCCAACTCCAGGATCCGCCGCACCGCCCGCCCCGACAGACCCCCGCGCGGCGGATCGACGATCGCGACATCCGGCAGGGGCAGCGTCCCCCGCCGCTCGCGCAGCACCACTCCCACATCGCCGCAGAGGGCCGTGTGGTTCGTCACCCCATTGCGCTCGGCGTTGGCGCGCGCATCCTCCACCGCCTCGGGCACGATCTCGATCGCCACCACCTCACGGGCACCGTCGGCCAGCGCGATGCCGATGCTGCCCACCCCGGCGAACAGGTCGTACACCACCTGGGTGCCATCCAGACCGGCCGCCTCGGCGGCCCGTTGGTAGAGCACCTCGGTCATGCGGGTGTTCGTCTGGAAGAAGGCCGGCTGCGAGAGGCGCAGCGTCACCCCGCGCACCCGCTCCTCCAACCAGTCGCGACCGGCCACCAGACGCGTCGGCAGCCCCGACGTGACCTCGGCCACCCCATCGTTGACCGAATGCAGCAGGCCGACCACCTGCGGATGCTCGGCCATCAACGGATCGGCCAGGCGGTCGACCGCCGGCTCGTTGCCGGGCGAGGTGACCACGCTCACCAGCAGCTGGCCCGTGGCGACCCCCTCGCGCACCACCAGGTGGCGCAGATCGCCGCGCTGCGCGCGCTGATCGTAGGGGGCGATCCGCTCCGCCAGCGCCCAGGCGCGCACCGATTCGCGCACCGCGTTGCCCGCCGGGCTCGCCAGCAGGCACTGCGGCACGTCGATCACGCTGTCCCAGCGGCCCCGCTCGTGGAAGCCCAGATGCAGCTCGCCATCCGGGCCGGGGGCGGCCGAGTACTCCATCTTGTTCCGGTAGCCGAAGGGCGCGATCGCCGCGTCAGGCTCCAACACCGGTACGTCGGTCAGGTGACCGATGCGCGCCAGATGCTCACCGATCTGGGCCGCCTTCGCGGCCAGGGTGGTGGCGTAGTCGACATGCTGCAGGCGGCAGCCGCCGCAGCGCGGCAGCAGCGGGCAGGGCGCCTCGATGCGCGCCGCTCCCGGCTCGAGCAGCTCCACCAACTCGGCCTCGGCGAACCTGCGCCGGCTCTTGACCACCCGCACGCGCGCCAGGTCGCCGGGAGCAGTATCGCGGCAGAAGACCACGAACCGCTCGTGGCGGGCCACCCCCAGACCGCCGAAGGCCAGATCATCGACCCGCACCTCGAGCAGGTCGCCCCGTCGCGGACGTGAGGAGGTGGATGCGGGAGCGGGGTTATCGGCCATCGGGCCAGTATGCCGCCCGACCCGATGTGGCACCAGCCGCCCCGCCCGGCGCACGGCGCCCGCCGGGCGGGTATCCCGTCAGCGACCGATGCGTCGATGCCCGAGCGCCGGCAGACGCGCGCGGATCGCCTCGAGCGCCGCGAAATCAAGCCGCGCGCAGGCCACCCCCTCCCCGTCCGGCGCCTGGGCCAGCACGGTCCCCCAGGGGTCGATGATCATGCTGCGTCCATACGACACCGCCCCGTCGGGGTGCTCACCCCACTGTCCGGCGGCCACCACGAAGCACTGGTTCTCGATCGCCCGGGCCCGCAGCAGCGGCTCCCAGTGGTCACGTCCGGTCTCCCGCGTGAAGGCCGCCGGCACGGTCAGAATCTCGGCGCCCCGGTCGACCAGCGCCCGATACAGCTCGGGGAAACGCACGTCGTAACAGATGCTCAGGCCGACGGTATGCCCGGCCACCTCGCCCACCACCGGGTCCGATCCGGCCACGGTGAACCGCGACTCGCGGTACTCCCGCCCGCCAACCGACACGTCGAACAGGTGGATCTTGCGGTAGATCGCGTCGATCGCGCCCGCCGGCCCGATCAGCACGCTCGTGTTGTAGGCCCGATCCCCCTCCGGGGTGGCCTCGGCAATGCTGCCGGCGAGCAGATGAACACCATGCTCGCGCGCCCACTCGCGCGCCGTCGAGCCGGCCGGCCCCTCCAGGGCCTCGGCCCCCCGCAGCGTCCCCCGCCCATCGATGTGCGCCCAGCGTTCCGGGAGCACCACCAACTCGGCGCCCAGAGCGACCGCCTCGCCCACCAGTTCGCCGGCTCGGCGCAGATTGCGCACGACATCGTCGCCGCTGGTCATTTGGACAACCGCGCAGGACAAAACGCTACGATCCTCCACCGTCACTCCCACGACAGAAGGTGAGCATGTCGGCCGAGATTCTCTCGCAGATCGAGGACATTCTGGATCAGGTGCGCCCCGCCCTGCACGCCGACGGCGGCGACGTTGAGCTGATCGAGTTCGACGAGGACGGTTTCGTTCATCTGGAGATGCAGGGCGCCTGCGGCGGCTGCCCGATGTCGATGGCCACCGTCACCCTCGGCATCGAGGCCGAGCTGTGCCGCCAGATCCCCGAGGTGGAGGGTGTGATCACCAGCTGAAGGCGTGCCGCCCACGGGCGGCGCAGTTCCGCTAGCATTCGCCGGCCGCTGATCGGCGGGGTGTGGCGCAGCTTGGTAGCGCGCTCCGTTCGGGTCGGAGAGGTCCCCGGTTCAAATCCGGGCACCCCGATAGCGGCGGTACGTCACGGGGGCTCGGCGCGCGCCGGGACCCCGTGGCGCGGGCGGGGGCATCCACGCATGGGCCCCGCGGGCCCCCGAGTCGCTAAGGTGTCACGCACCTGTGACGGCGCGACGGCGCTGTCCGGGCAGCGACGCGGATGAACCAGACGACCCTCGACACCCCGCCCGATCGGTCCCCGGCCATGGCCGGACCGGAAGACGACCGCCCCGCCGCCCGCGGGTGGTTCGCCACCGTGCGCCGTGAACGCCCCGGCCTGATCGAGGTGGCGATCTTCGCCCTGGCGCTGCTGGTCTACCAGGGCTCGCGCGTGTTGGTGATGGGCCAGCCGAGCCTGGCCTTCGAGAACGCCGCCCACATCATCAGCTGGGAGCGCAGCAGCGGGCTGTTCGTCGAATCGAGCGTCCAAGAGTGGATGCTCAACCACGTCCAGCTGACCGAGATGCTGAACTACTTCTACATGTCGGCCCACTGGATCGTGACGATCCTGTTCTTCGTCTGGCTGTTCCATCGCCATCGGCGGGTCTACCCGTACGTGCGCAACGCGTTCCTGTTCGCGAACGGCATCGCCCTGATCGTCTACGCGGTCTTCCCGGTCGCCCCGCCGCGTCTGATGGGCGGCCATCAGTTCGTCGACACGCTGTCGAGCATCAGCGACATCGACCTTCAGGGCGGCATGTTCGCCGGGCTGTTCAACCCACACGCCGCCGTGCCATCGATGCACTTCGGTTACGCATTCATGATCGCGATGGTCATGCCGGTGCTGGTGCGCTCGTGGCCCCTGCGGCTGGTCGCGCTCGCCTACCCGGCCGTGGTGCTGCTGACCATCGTCGGCACCGCCAACCACTACATCACCGACGCCCTCGCCGGCGGGGTGGTGATCGCCACCGGGTTCTTCACCATCTACCTCTGGATGATGGCCCGCGGTCGGCTCTCCGAGCCCAGCTCGGACCCCGACGCCGCGCGCCGTTTGGCCCGCTGAGGCGACGCGGAACACCCGGACGCATTCCCGCCGTCCGGACCGCGGCGCTAACGTGTTGGCAATGCGTGGCGATCAGGCGATAACCGGGCGACCACGGGCCGCCGATGCGCCGTCCGCCCATCCATCGCCGCCATGGCATTCGTCCCCTGTCGCCGTGTCCCACTCGAGGATCAGCGCGGACGC
>DAOKZF010000161.1:0-4453 GCA_035325785.1 Miltoncostaeaceae bacterium | reverse complement strand
CGGAGGGACGCGCTGATGTCGGTCATCATCGGTCTGCTGCTCGCGTGGATCCTGATCATCGTCGGGATGATCCTCAAGGGCGGCACGATCATGGGGATCCTCAACCTGCCCGCGTTCCTGATGGTGATGGGCGGGACCTTCGGTGCCCTGATCGCCTCCTTTGGGTTGAAGACGATCACGCAGATGGTGTCGCTGCTGTTCCTCTCGTACAAGGAACTGCCGGATCGGCGGCCCGAGGTGATCGAGCAGCTGGTCGACTACAGCGAGAAGGCCCGCCGCGAGGGGCTGGTGGTGGTGGCGGACGGGGGGCGCAACGCCGACGATCCCTTCCTGGCCCGCGGCATTCGCCTGGTGGTGGACGGCACCGACCCCGAGCTGGTGAAGGACATCATGGAGACCGAGCTGGACGCGATGGAACAACGCCATCACGACAACCAGCGCGGCTACACCCAGGGTGGTGGCTTCGCGCCCACGATCGGCATCCTCGCGACCGTGCTGTCGCTGGTGTCGGTGCTCCAGCATCTTGACCAGCCCGACAAGCTCGGACCCGCGATCTCCGCGGCGTTCCTGGCGACCTTCTACGGTGTCGCGGTCGCGAACGTGTTCTTCTACCCGGTCGGCAACGCCCTCAAGTCGCGTACCGAGCAGGAGGTCGCGCTGCGCACCCTCATGATCGAGGGGGTGCTGTCGATTCAGAGCGGCGACAACCCCCGGGTGTTGGCCGAGAAGCTCTGGAGCTTCCTGCCCGCCGACCAGCGTCCGAAGGACGCGGGCGAGGGCGGTTCCGAGCGCGAGGGTGGACGGGCTGAACGGACCGCGCAGGCGGCCTGACGATGGCCCGGCGCAAGAAGAAGGCCGAGGAGCATGCCGACGAGCGTTGGCTGATCACCTACGCCGACGTGCTCACCCTCATGTTCGTGCTCTTCATGGTGCTGTTCTCGATCAGCGTCGTGAACACCAGCAAGTTCGAAATGTTGAAGCAGACGCTGCAGGAGGCGTTCAGCGCCGGGATCACCGATGGCGGCAACGGCGTCCTGGACCAGGTGGCCGAGAGCGCCGGCATCGACATGCCGGTGGCCTCACAGGTGGCGCCCGCTCAGGATCCGAGCGTCGCGAGCACCCTGCGGGCGCTCGAGAGCCGCCAGCTGGAGGCGGCCAAGGCCTCGATCGATCGTGCGGTTGCCGATGCGGGTATGAGCGCCAAGGTGACCACGCGGATCGACGAGCGGGGCCTGTGGGTGCGGCTGGCGACCGACGGGGTGCTGTTCGACTCCGGTTCGGCGGGACTGCGTTCTGAGGGGGCCCGCCTGCTCGCTCCGATCGCGGTGGCCCTGCGGCGTCTGCCGAATCCGATTCGGGTCGAGGGACACACCGACAGCAACCCGATCAGCACCGCCGTGTATCCGTCCAACTGGGAACTGTCGGGCGGTCGGGCGGCCGCCGTGGTGCGCCAGCTTCAGGCGAGCCACATCCCCGCCGGCCGGCTGCAGCTCGCCGGGTTCGGAGACACCCAGCCGCTGGCGAGCAACGGCACCGATCAGGGGCGCGCCACCAACCGCCGGGTGGAGGTGCTGGTGGAACGCGTTCAGGGCGAACCGGGCCCCTAGCCCCGCCGGGAAGAGGAGGAGCACATGAACAAGAAGATGCTGATGATCGTCGCGCCGTTGGTGCTGGTCATCCTGGTGGGCGCCGGGTGGATGTTCCTGCGCCCGGCTCCGGCCGCCCCCGGCGACGAGACGAAGGTGCCGGGGCCGACGCACACCCTGGCCGAACCCTTCGTGGTGAACCTGTCCGACGGCGGCGGTCCGCGCTTTGTTAAGGCGGGGGTGGCATTGCGTCTGGCCAAGTCGTCCGCGTCGATGGTCGTCGCCGGGGCGGGAAGCGAACCGGCCACCCTGGAGGGCGAGGCTCAGGTGCGTGACATCATCATTCGCGCCCTGAAAACCCGTTCCAGCGCCGACCTGGCGACCGAACGGGGCCTGGACCGGCTGAACGCCGACATCATCAAGAAGATCAACAAGCAGACCGAGCTGCGGGTGCTGG
The DNA here is from genome assembly GCA_035325785.1 of Miltoncostaeaceae bacterium. Classification (GTDB taxonomy): domain Bacteria; phylum Actinomycetota; class Thermoleophilia; order Miltoncostaeales; family Miltoncostaeaceae; genus JAVJSF01. The sequence continues at coordinate 2,410 of DAOKZF010000161.1, read as the reverse complement.
ACATCTATTACACCGAGTTCGCGGTGCAGTAACGGTCGCCGCCGGCGTTCAGGCGCCGATGTGCGGGTCGGGGGATGCCTCGATCCGCACGATCGTGCCGCTGGGGTCGATGGTGGTTTCGATGTGGTCGGTCAGTTGGCGGGCGATCCACAGGCCGCGTCCGCGCAGGCCGTCGGGGGCCGGGGGGTGGCTGTTCCATACCCGTTCCCGGTCGAATCCGCAGCCGACATCGCGCACCTCGATCACCAGACGGCCGTCGACCCACGCGTGGACCGCCACCGGGGCGCGCCCATGCTCCTGCGCGTTCGCGATCAACTCGTCCAACGCGAGCGTCAGATCCCCGGCGCGCGCGGCGAACCCGTGGCGGACGGCGATCGCCCGCACAGCGGAACGCACCTGGGCGACCTCGGCCGGATCGGAACCCAGCACCGCGATGTAGTGCTCTCTTTCAGACATCGGACGCCCACCCAGCGTAACCGGTTCGCTCGCCGGGTGCCGGTGGCGCCGGCCTCAACTTGACCGGCCGATCGGCCGAAGATGGCTGCGTGGCCGATGTTCTCTCCCAAAGCGAAATCGATGCGCTGCTCTCGGCGCTCTCGAGCGGCGACGTCGACGCCGACGAAATCCGCGAGGAGGCTCCCTCGCAGGTCGTCCGTCCGTTCGATTTCACCCGTCCGAGCAAGTTCTCCAAGGACCAGCTGCGCACTCTGCGGATGATGCACGAGGTGTTCTGTCGCACGGCGCAGACGCAGCTGTCGGCTCTCCTGCGCGCGGTGGTCGAGATCGAGGTCGCCTCCGCCGACCAGATGGCCTACGGCGAGTTCATCAACTCGATGCCGACGCCCACGCTGATCAACGTGGTCACCATGGAGCCCCTGGAGGGCAACGCGGTGGTGAACGTCGACCTGTCGATCGTGTTTTCGATCATCGATCGCCTGGTCGGCGGCCCGGGCACGCACCGGCCGCGTCTGCGCGAGCTGACCGAGATCGAGCTCGCCCTCACCGGCGGGATCACCGACGTGCTGCTGGGCGCGTTCTCGGAGGCGTGGGAGACCGTCGCGCCGATGCAGATCCGGTCGGTTGCCACCGAGATGAACCCCCAGTTCGCCCAGGTCGTACCGCACTCGGACATGGTGGTGCTGATCACCTTCGAGATGCGGATCGGCAAGGCGTCCGGGACGCTCGCGCTCTGCGTGCCGTACATCGTGTTGGAGCCGGTGATCGGCCGCCTGAGCGCCCAGAGCTACCTGTCGACCGCGGCGGCCGTGGCCTCCGAGGAGACCCGGGATGACATCGCCGAGCGGCTGTCCGTCGTGAGCGTGCCGGTCGCCGCCGAACTGGGCGGCACCGAGCTGAAGGTGTCGGACCTGCTGGCCCTGAGCGTCGGTGACGTGATTCCCCTGGCCGCCGCGCCGGGCGGCGATGTGACCGTGCGCGTGGGGCGGCGGGGGGCGGTCCGTGCCCAGCCGGGCACCCGGGGGCGGCGGGCCCCCCGCCAGATCCCCGGGGGGTGGGACGATCCGGAAAGGACCACAGAATGAGCGGGAGCCTGTCGCAGGAAGAGATCGACGCTCTCTTGGCCGGTGGGTCGCCGCCGGCGGAGGCTCCGCAGGGGGAGGCCGAGGGGCGCGAGAAGGATGCCCCGGGCATCGTGGTCTCCGCCGATGGGCCCACCGATGATCTGGGCGCCGACGAGCGCGATGCGATCGGCGAGGTCGGCAACATCTGTATGTCGAGCGCCGCCACGGTGCTGAGCGCTCTGCTGGGTCATCCCGTGTCGATCACCACCCCGGACGTGGACATCGTCGACGCGAGCATCGTGCGCGCGGGCATCAGCCGCCCCGCCGCGGTCACCTTCATCGATTTTTCCGAGGGCCTGAGCGGGCAGAACGTGCTGATTCTGGGCAACCGTGAGGCCTGCATCGTGGCCGACCTCATGATGGGCCAGCCCCCGGGCGAGCCGCGCGACCAGCTCGACGAGCTGCAGCTGTCGGCGGTCTCGGAGGCGATGAACCAGATGATGGGCAGCGCCGCGACCGCGATGGCCGAGATGCTCGGCATCCGGGTGGACATCACCGCCCCGCGCGTGCGGGTGTTGGACCCGGCCGACGCCGACGACACGCTCGGTCTGCCGAACGATCTGGCCTTGGTGCGCGTGCGCTTCTCGCTGCGGGTGGGCGATCTGATCGACACCGAGCTGATGCAGCTCATGCCGGTTCCGTTCGCGTCATCGTTGGTGTCGGCGTTGGTGTCGGGCACCGCGATGGGGGCGGATGCGCCTGCCGCGGATGTCCCGGAGACCGCCGATCCGCCGGTGGCCCCGGCGGCCGCCGCACCGGCGGCGGACCCGCCCCAGGGGCCGACGCTCGTGGAGGCTGCGCCGACCGGCGCGACCGCCCCCGCTCCGCCC
>DAOKZF010000160.1:0-4466 GCA_035325785.1 Miltoncostaeaceae bacterium | reverse complement strand
GCCGGGGCGGACCTGCCGTGGCGCCGAGGGCGGGACCGCTACGCGGTGCTGGTGGCGGAGGTGCAACTGCAGGCCACTCCGGTGGAGCGCGTGCTGGCGTACTACCGCCACTTCATGGAGCGATGGCCCACCCCCGCGGCGCTCGCGAGCGCGCCGCTGGGCGAGGTCCTGGCCGCCTGGCAGGGGCTGGGCTACCCGCGCAGAGCGCGCAACCTGCATGCGGCGGCGGCCATCATCGCCGAACGGGGGTGGCCACCACCCGAGCGGTACACCGACCTGCCGGGGGTGGGCCCCTACACGGCCGCGGCCCTGCGCTGTTTCGCCGACGGCGAAGATCTGTTGCCGCTCGACACCAACGCGAACAGGGTCCTGGCGCGTCGCTTCCCGGGCGGCTGGCCGGGCGCCCCGGCCGGGGCGGCCTGGGAGGCGGGTCAGGCGGTGATGGACCTCGGGCGCCTGTGGGGCACCGCGCGCGCACCGCGCTGCGAGAGCGGCTGTCCCCTGCGCGCCGGCTGCCCGGCCGCCGAGACGGGTACCGTGCTCGGGATGACACCCTTCCGTCGCCGCCAGAGCCGCTACGAGGGCTCATTCCGCCAGCGGCGCGGGCGCCTCCTGCGCCGGCTGGCCGACGAGGGGCGAACGGATGCGTCCGTGGATCGCGAGGCCGCCGACAGTCTGGTGGTCGACGGCCTGGCGGAGTGGGATGGTCATGATCGGCTGATGGCCGTCGGGGCCGGGGCCCGAACGCATCGATGAGGCGCACCCAGGTGGTGGTGGCCGCTCTGATCGAACGGGGCGGGCGGGTGCTGGTGAGTCAACGCGGCCCCGGGGTTGGTCACGCCGGCCGCTGGGAGTTTCCCGGTGGCAAACGCGAGGCGGGCGAGAGCGATCGCCAGGCGCTCGCGCGCGAGCTGCTCGAGGAACTGGCGGTCGACCTGAGGGTGGGGCCGCTGGTGTGGTCGACCCGCGCGGGACCATTGGTGCTGCGCTTCTTTCGTTGCCCGTGGGAACCGGGGCTGCGTCCGCGTCCGATCGGCAGCGTGCAATTCCGCTGGGTGCTGCGCGAGGACCTGGCCCTGCTGGACTTCCCTCCGGCGGACGATGAGTTGGTGGCGGCTCTGGCGGCCGGACGCCTGCGCTGAATCGGGGCCCGCGCTCCGGTGCGCCCCGGGAACTCCCGGGGCATTTCAGGCTAAAATGGGCTTCCGGTCCCCGAGGGAGGTGGCGATGGCCAAGGCAAAGCGCGCGCGGCGAAACAGCATCCGGACCATGGAGACCGACACGTCGGTGCTCGACGCGCTCGAGGCGTTGGAGCGTGCACAGCGGCCGGTTGAGCGCGCGGCCGAGTCAACCGAGCCCGAGATGCGGGTCGGCGCCGACGGCACCGAGGACGACACCGAACGCTGAGCGAACGACGCGCCAGGCGGCGCGTCCGGTGAACCCCCGCGGTGAGTGAGTGATGATCGCCTCGGTGCCGTCGGCGCCGGGGCGATCATCGTTCAGGAGACGGTTCGGGTGAACGGTTCGCCGGTCACCAGGAACCGCACGCGACCGCCCAGTTCAGCCCCGTTGTTGGCCACCCGCTCGAGGTGGCGCGCCACCAACACCGCCGCGGCGCCCCAGGCGCGCGTATCCGGGTCGTCGCTTGTGGTGCGCGCCAGAGCCTGAACCACGGTGTCCAGCATGCGTCGTACCGCCGCGGCGTCCGCCCGGGCCTGCTCGCCCAGTTCGACGTCACCCCGGGCGATCGCCTGGACCGCGTGGGCCAAGACGTCGACCGCGTGGGCGCTCATGCGGCTGATCAGCGCCTGGATGGTCGTGTCGGCGCCCTCCGGGCGCACCGACGTGGCCGCGTTCGCGATCGCCACGGCCAGATCCCCGACGCGCTCCAGAGCGATCACGGCGATCAGACCGACATGCAGCAGGCGCAGGTCGGAGGCCACCGGCGCTTCGAGCAGCTGGAGGTTGAAGACCTTCTGGTCGAGTTCGACGCAGCGCTGATCGACCAGCTCATCGCCGGCCACCACCTCGGCGGCCGCCGTGCGGTCGACGTCCTCCCAGGCGGCGACCCCGCGTTCGACCTGCGCCAGGACGAGGCTGGCCATTTCGACCAGGCCGGAGCGGAAGTCCTCGATCTCGGCCTGGAAATGCACACGGGTGGACGCCATGGCACAAGTTTATGCCCCATGGCGGACACCCGCGTGTTCCGAACGGTCAGCGCACCGGCAGCGTGCGGTCCGCGAAGGCGATCAGGGCGTCGTTGGTCGCCATCAGACGGCTGCCCGGCGCCGGCGCGGTGAAGCGAACCGCGCCCGAGCGCTCCTGCAGGCGGCGCAGGGTGGCCCGGGTGTTGGCCGGCGCCGGACGGCCGAGCGCCCGCAGAGCCCGCAGAACGTTGGCCGTCGGGTTCGCCTCGGTGGCGCCCCCCGCGCCGGCCGAGGCATAGCCGCCCTGGCCGTTGCGCTGCGCCAGCATCCAACCCGCGCCGGCGCGCAACTGGGCGTTCGACGCCGGAACGCCCGCGGCCCTCAGGGCCTCGATCATTAGGCCCGTGGCATCGACGCTGTCGCGGCCGGCGCCGTCGAAGCTGAGACCCCATCCGCCGTCGCGACGCGCCGCGAGGGCCGTGGTGATCGCGCTGCGCGGAATCGGCCGCTGGGCGGCGCGCAGGGCCAGCAGGGCGTAGGCGTGCTCGAAGAGCGTCGCGCCGTAGCGTCCACCGGCGTAACGGGCGTTGATTCCGCGCACGTAGTCGCGGCCCCCGAAACGGGTCGGGTCCGCGCCGGCGGCCACCGCCGCCAGGGTGACCTTCGCCGCCGCACCGGCGGTGGTCGCGTAGGCCGGGGCGACCTGGCGCAGCCGGCGCCGTCGCGGGGCGACCGCCGCGCGCGAGCGGCCGGCGGCGCGCAGGGCGACGATCGTGTCGGCCACCTGACCGCCGGGCGCGGCGAGCGGCGTGCGGGCCAGCCAGGAGGCCGCCCGTTGAGCCGCGGTGTGGTCGGCCCCCCCGGCGGCGAGCGCCGCCGAGGAACCGGTTCCCGCGCCGACCGCCACGACGGCTGCGAGCGCGATCGCGGGCAGCGGGCGGGTCACCGGGCCGCTCCCGTCACGGTGAACGTGGCCGTCGCCGGCGGTCCGACGATCCCGTCGGCGTTGCGTGCCCGGGCGGTCGCGACCCACCGGCCCGGCGTGAGCGGGGACCGCAACGGCAGGGTCCATGTCGCACCGCGCGATTGGGCGGGCACCAAGATCCGAGCGGCGCAGCCGCGCACGCCACCCAGGCGGCCGTTGGCGGTCACGAAACGGCATCCGGCGGCGGTCCGTTTGGCGAGCGACACCTGCACCAGCGCGATGTCGGCCGACGCCGGCCCGGCCGTGCCGCGCACCGTGCGCACCTTCGCCGAGCGCGCGCCGGCCCGGGGAGCGGCGATCCGGGTGACGGGGGAGACGATCGGCCCACGCACCCGCACGGCGCCGATGTTCACGCCGGGAACGCGGATGCTCTCGACGTTGCCGGCGCCGTCGGTCGCCCGGGTTTCGAGGCGCCAGGTGCCCGGGGTGAGCGGGCGTTTGCCCAGGGGCAGCACCCAATTGCCGCCGCTCAGGCGCGCCGTCAGCCACTGGGGCTGGGCGCAGGAGCGGGCGGTCGTCAGAGAGCCGGTGACCGTGCGAAAGCGGCAGAGGGTGCCCACCCGCAGGCCGGCCGAGACCTCGACGCCGGCGACGTCGCTGCGGTCCGGACCGGCGGTGCCGCCGATGCGGCGCACGGTCGGCAGGGTGGCGCCCAAAACCGGCGCCTGAATCATGCTTCCGGGCGCCACCGTGTCGGGCGTCAGCGTCGACGGCCGTTCGGCGGGGGGCGGGGTGACCGGTGCGGGGGGCAGGTTGCAGATGGTCGGGTCGGCGTCGAACGAGCAGACCCCGCGCGTGGCGCTGCGCACATCGCCGGCCCGCTCGGCCCGCACCCCCTGGACCCCGTTGCCCTGGGCGATGAAGGTGACGTTGCCGGCCGCGTCGGTGGTGCCCTGGGCCTGACCGTAGGTGACGCTCGCGCCGGCGGCCGGGGAGGCGGTGCCGTTGGCGGCGTGGGCGTTGACCCTCACGGTGAACGACTGGCCGCGCGCGATGCGGTCACCGTTGGGCGTCGCCTCCAGCAGGCCGGTGCCCATCCCTGTGCTGGCGAACCAGACCACGCTGTCGCCGCCGACCAGGGTCCGTTGCATCGCGCCGACCGGCGGGGCCACGTAATTCACTCGGTATTGCCACCAGCCGGCACCGCTGAGCGTGTTCGGTCCGATCCGGTTGATGAAGAAGTCACCGAATGAGGGGTAGTAGGTGAGGTCCACGTCGACGTCGTTCGCGGAGGTCGCTCGCAGCAATTGCCACAGGGCACTCGCACGACTGACCGGCGCGCTCTGGGTGCCGGGAAACGGCTGAGAGTCGTAGACCGTCTCCGATCCGCTGCC
>DAOKZF010000159.1:1893-4488 GCA_035325785.1 Miltoncostaeaceae bacterium | reverse complement strand
GCGGCTTTCGCTGAGCGCCCGGGTCGCCGATGTCGCCGCGGCCGGTGAGGCCTAGACTGGATCGATGCCCGAGATGAACGATTGGCGACAGGTCGTGCTGTGCGCGGCCGCCCTCGAAACGGGGCTGTTGGACGCCCATATCGACCCCCGCACCCCCGAGCAGGCGGCCGACCACGCCGGCCTCGACCGGCGCGCGACGGCGATCACGGTGCGTGCGCTGGTGGCGCGCGACGTGCTGGTCGACGCGGGGGAGGGGCGCAACACCCTGAGCGCCGCCGGACGCGCCCTGGTCGACCCGCCGACGGGCGACGGGCCTGATCCGGTCGGCGCGCTGATGCTCGAGGCGCGCGCCCTGACGAACCACGCCCATCTGACCGAGATCCTGCGCGGTGCTCCCGCCCGTGACGACGTTTCCCGGGGCGACGATGTCACCCGGGCGCGTTTCCAACGCGCGATGCGCCAGGTGGCCGCGCCGCGCGTTCCCCACACGGTCGCCGCCCTCGGCGCTCCGCGGGGCGGGCGGCGACTGTTGGATGTCGGCGGCGGTCCCGGCAGTTACGCGTACGGGTTCGCCGATGCCGGCTGGCGGGTGAGCGTGTTCGACCTGCCCGAGACCCTCGCGCCGGCCGCCGCCGCGTTCGCCGCCGCGGGAATCGCCACGATCCCGGGAGATGCGACCGTCGGACTGCCGGATGGTCCGTGGGATGCGATCTACATGGGCAACCTCGTCCACCTGCTCTCCGCCGACCAGGCGCGGGATGTGATCGGGGCCGCGGGCGGGCGGCTCGCCCCGGGTGGTGTTCTGGCGGTGCAGGAGGTCCTCGGCGATCGGTCGGCGCAGGGGCCCGACTTCGGCGTGATGATGCTGGTCTCCACCGCCGCCGGCGACGCCTGGCCCGAGGAGGCCTACCGGCGCTGGATGGGGGCGGCCGGGCTGGGTTTCGACCCACCGCTGCCCCTGGATGGCGGCCGCCATCACCTGCTGATCGGGAGGCGTTCATGAGCGACCCGCGGTTCCGGTTCTCGTTGCGCACACGGGTGGACCTGGCGGACACCGACCTGGGCGCGGTCGTCTACTACGGGCGCTATCCCCATTACATCGACCGGGCGGTGATCGCGTATCGGCGCGAGCTGGGGGTGGCGCCGCTCGGCCCGCCCGGGCATCTGTTCGTGGTCCGCTCGCTGCAGATCGACTACCGCTCGTCCGCGCGTTTCGACGACCGGTTGGAGGTGTTCGTGCGCACCGGGGAGGTGGGGCGCACCAGCCACACCGTCGACGTGCGCATCACCCGTCCCGGGGAGGACGGGCCGGAGTCGATCGCCGATGCCCGGCTGGTGATCGTCGGGCTGGCGGCCTACGGCGGGCGTCCGTCGCGCATGCCGGATGACATGCGCCGGGCGCTGTGTGAATTCGAGGGGCTCGATCCGTGACGCGGGTGTGGGGCGAGGACGGCGCCCTGCTGGATCACCTCGGAGTGGACGTTGAGCGCCTGCGGCAGCTGGAGGTCGGTCTGGAACGGCCGAGGGCGCTGCCGGGCGGGACCACGATCATCGATGCGCACGTTCATCTGGGGGAGGACGCCGACGGCCACCACCTGAGTGCGCCGGATCTGCTGCGCGACCTGGACCGCCACGGCATCGCGCGCGCGGTCTGCTTTCCGGCCAACGAACCGGGCGCGGACGGGCGCTTCACCGCGGCGAACCTGGCGGTGGCGCGCGCCGCGGCCGCCGGGGATGGGCGGATCGTGCCGTTCTGTCGGGTCGATCCGCGTCGTCCCGACGCCGTGCGGACCCTGGAGCGGGCGGCGGCCGATGGCGCGCGCGGACTGAAGCTCCACCCGGTGTCCCAACGCTTTCGCCCCGAGGACCCCGCGGTGATCCTGCTGGTGCGCGCGGCCGGCGAGCGGGGATGGCCCGTGCTGATTCACGCCGGCTTCGGCGCCCGTCCGCTGGGCGCGGCGATCGCGGCGCTCGCCGACGCCTGCCCCGACACCACCCTGATCCTCGCCCACGGCGGACGGGGTGACCCGCGGGCTCTCGCGCGCCTGGCGGCGGATCGTCCGCGGATCCTGTTCGACACCTCGCTGGCGGCGCTCGGCGACCTGGTCGCCCTGGGGCCCGAGCGTCTCTGTTTCGGGTCGGACCGTCCTTACGGGGACCATGCGAGCGCCCTGCAGGTGGTGGCGTTGGCCGCACGCATCGGCGGTTGGAGCGACGACCAGTTGCGGGCGGTGCTGGGAGCGAACCTCGCCCGACTGGTCGAGGGCGCGGCATGAGTCGGCCCGTCGCGGACCTGCTGCGCCTGCATGCGATCCTCGCGCAGTGCGAGATGGCGCTGGTGCGCCGCGATGCGGTCGTGGTGGCGTTGCTCGCCCAGGCAACCCGCCACGCCGACGGCCTGGCGGGGGCGCGGTTGGTCGACCAGGCGGCGGTTCTGGCGCGCGCGGTCGACCTGGCGGGAGCGACCCCTCCTCAGAGGGCGGCGCGCAAGGTCACCCAGGCGCTCTGTCGCAGCGCCCTCCACATGACCGAGGCCGCGCTGTGGGGCGCGGCCTCGGGAGACACAGACTCATGAGCGCCCGGTGGGCGCGTCGA
>DAOKZF010000159.1:0-1883 GCA_035325785.1 Miltoncostaeaceae bacterium | reverse complement strand
GACCTCAGCCCTTGGCGGCGAGGTAGTCGGCGACCATCTTCTCGCCGGCCTCGCGGCCATCCTCGTAGTAGACGCGGTTGATCTCCTTGAAGATCTCCCACTGGTCGGGGACGTCGTCCTCGGACATCGTCGCGTCGACGGGGCAGGCCTCAACGCAGGCGTCGCAGTCGATGCATTCATTCGGATCGACGTACAGCATCGTCGACTGATCGAAGTGTTCCTCGCCCGGCGACGGGTGGATGCAGTCGACCGGACAGACATCCGAGCACGAGGTGTCCTTCGTGCCGATGCACGGCTCAGCGATGATGTACGCCATTCCATTACCCCCGGGTGCTCATACCGTGGGCCGCCGAGCGGCGACCCTCTGTGTGAAGGTCCATCGTAGTACGTGGTCGGCGCCGACCGAAGGTCGGGTGGAGTGCTCCGCCCATGACAGGCGCCCCATACCGACGTCGATGCCCTACCCGGCCGAGACCGATTGGGGCAGGTGGGTGACGATGCTCTCCGCGGCCGCGAACAGGGCCTGGGCGGCCGGTGAATCCGGTCGGGCGGCGACCACCGGCAGGCCGTTATCGCTCGCCTCGGCCACCGCGGATTCCAACGGGATGCGCCCCAGCAGCGGAACGCCCAGCTCGCGCGCCAGCACCTCGCCGCCACCGCCCGCGAACACCTCGTAACGCACCCCGGTATCGGGGGCGACGAAGTAGGACATGTTCTCGATCACGCCCAGGACCGGCAGGTTGACCCGCTGGGCCATGCCGGCGGCGCGGCGCGCCACGCGCTGCGCGGTGACCTGCGGGGTGGTGACGATCACCAGCGAGGCGGTCGGCAGCAACTGGGAGATGGTCAACGACACGTCGCCGGTTCCCGGCGGCAGGTCGACCAGCAGGTAGTCCGGGTCGTCCCAGTAGGTCTCGGTGACGAAGGCGGTGAGGGCCTTGTGCAGCATCGGCCCGCGCCAGATCACCGGGCTGTCCTCCTCGGTGAGGAAGCCGATCGACATCAGACGCACGCCGTGTTCCTCGACGGGCATCATCAGGTCCTCGACGCTGACCGCGGGGCGCTGGATGCCCATCATGCGCGGAATCGAGTAGCCGTAGACATCGGCGTCGAGCAGGCCGACCGTCGCGCCGGTCGCCGCCAGGGCGACGGCCAGGTTGGTGGTGACGCTCGACTTGCCCACTCCGCCCTTGCCGGAGGCGATGCCGATCACGGTGGTGCGGCTGCCGACCGCGAAGGGGGAGTCCTTCGGCGTGGTGCCGGTCAGCCCGGCCCGCAGCGCTCGGCGCTGCTCGTCGCTCATCGTGTCGAGGGTCACCTGAATGGTGTCGACGCCCGGCAGCGCCTCGATCGCCGTCGTCACCCGCCGCTGGATCTCCGCCTTGAGGGGACAGCCGGCGATCGTCAGGCGGATCTCCACCTTCACCCGGCCGCCGTCGACGGTGATGTCGCCCACCATCCCCAGGTCGACCACGCTGCGGTGCAGCTCGGGGTCCATCACCTCGCGCAGGGCGTCGCGCACCTGGTCGGCGCTGATCATATGAACATCCGCGCGAAGCGCTCCGCCTCGGCGAGTGCCACCCCCCACGGGCCGTGCCCGGGGTGGATGAGCGTCTCGCCGGGCAGCTCGGTGAACACCCGTTCGAGGCTGGTGACCATCGCCGCCGGGTCGCTGCCGGGGAAGTCGGTGCGCCCGATGCCCTGCGCGAAGACCAGGTCGCCGACGATCGCCAGGCCCTCATCGGCGAAGTGGGCCACCAGGCAGCCCGGCGAGTGGCCCGGGGTTGCCAGCAGCGTTGCGCTCAGGTTGCCCAGGGTCAACTGATCGCCGTCGCTCAGTAGGCGGGCAGGCTCAACGCCGGGGGTGGGGGGCGGGTTGCCGA
>DAOKZF010000158.1:2684-4509 GCA_035325785.1 Miltoncostaeaceae bacterium | reverse complement strand
CCGAGATCCTGGACATACCGACCGGCACGGTGCATTCCCGCCTGTCGCGCGGGCTCGACCGTTTGGCCCACTCACTCGGGCAGCCCATCGATGGATGATCCCGAACTCGAACGGCGCGCCGGCGAACTATTCGACTCGCTCGATGCCCCGCCCGCCCTGCGCCGCGCGGTGGACGATCTGGTCGCCCAGCACACCCCGACACCCCACCGGCGCCGTGCACGCGGCCACACCGTGGCCCTCATCGCGGCGGCGATCGTGGCGACGATCACCGCCGCCGCGCTCGGCGTGCAGATGATCGACCGCGGCCAAAGCACTATTCCCGCCCCGACCACCAGCCAACAACGCCTCAGCACCTCACCCCTCCTACGGGACGCCGGCTGGCTATTCCCCCAAGCCGAACGCGATTACCGGCGAGCCCCGACACCGGGAGCGATCGAACTACCGGGGGTCGCCCACTACGGACAGGCGCTCACCCAGTTGGTGCGCAGCCTGATCGGCCGAGGAGCACTACCCGTCGGCGCCCGCGTGGTCGGGCCTCTGCCACGAGGCGTCATCTGGCGCGAGGCGAGCGCGACGCGACCCGCGGCCCTCGATCTCACGGCGCCCTTCGGTTTCAGCCTGCCGGACGGACGGATCGCCCTACCGGAGGTGGAGCTGAGCACGACATCGGCCGTAACGGATCGCGCGCTGCGCGACGCCCTGCGCGGCGCGGACTCCGCGATACCGATCGACGCGCTCGCCCTGCGCATCCCAACCCTCAACCGTTGCCAGGTCCAAACCGCCGACGGTGAGCGCTCGGAGTGCCTCTTCGCGCGGGGGAACTCCTGAGTACGTCCCGCGGACGCATTTCCCGCCACATCGCTCTGCCCTGAGGGGCCCTTCAGCAGGCCCTCACAGGAACGCGCACGGTCATCCCCTGTCACACCGCGGAAGCCACCTCGTACGAACGGTCACACGCTGTGGCATAACCGTACGACATCTAGTACGTTCTTGCCATGTTGGTGGCAGCATGACCTATCGACGCGACCTGTGGGAGATCGCCGCGACGAGCAACGGCGTGGTCACCATCGCCGAAGCCGAGGATGCCGGAGTGCCGGCGGTCGAGGTGCGCAAACTCGCCGCGCGGAATGCCCTCCGGGCACATGGGCAGGGCGTCTACACACACCGCGACCTCCCCCACACAGCACTCACCCAACCGACAGTTGCCGTCGCGTTGGCGGGCGCCGGCGCATTCCTGCAGCGGGCGTCGGTTATCCATCTGGCAGGGCTGGGGGACTAAAACCCGCCGCAGGTGCGCGTCGGCACGCGCCGCCGCGTCCGCCGACGGTTGCCGGGATGGCTGGACCTGGAGAAGCGCGGCGACATCGCCGATTCCGACCTGACCGCATACGCCGGCGTCCCATCCACAACTGTTCGGCGCGCGCTCGAGGATATGCGTCGTCGGATGCCGCCCGATCGATGGAGGCGCTTGGTCGCTGAGGCAGTGCATCGCGAGTTGATCGACGACGGGTCTGCTGCGCGGGTGGGTGGCACCTGATCTTGCCGACCGGCCGGTGGCCTCGACGAGCTCCGCGCCTCAACAGAACATCGGGCTCACTTCCGCTGTTAGTCGACCGCACCCTCAAGAGTGCGCCGACCCGTTCTGTCTAACGGCGCGAACGCTCCCGGGCGGCGCGGCGCGCAGAGGAGCGCGGGACGGGGGCGCGTCCCCTGCGCCCGACCGGTTCGGCGTCCGCCTCCGGTAGTTCGGCCAGCTCGCGGCGCAGGTCGGCGAGCTCGTCGCGCAGGCGGGCGGCGAGCTCGAAGCGCAGGTCTTCGGCCGCGG
>DAOKZF010000158.1:2326-2674 GCA_035325785.1 Miltoncostaeaceae bacterium | reverse complement strand
CGCGGCTGCGTGCCGAGCTCGGGCCGCAATACGCGCAGGTCTTCGGCCGCGGCGAGCATCTCCTGTTCGCGCTCGACGATCATCCGCTCCAGCTCGTCGCGCGAGACATCGCCGTGGTCGGGGCGGGCGTGCCCACGGCGCTTGGCGGCCGCGTTGGGGTCGTCCTTCAGGCCGAGCAGTTCGACGATGTCGGTGACGCCCTTCACAATCGTGCGCGGCGTGATGCCGTGCTCTTCGTTGTAGGCCAGCTGGATCGCGCGGCGGCGGTTGGTCTCGCCGATGGCGGTGCGCATCGCTTCGGTCTCGTGGTCGGCGTACATGATCACCCGCCCGTCCACGTTGCGCGCG
>DAOKZF010000158.1:0-2316 GCA_035325785.1 Miltoncostaeaceae bacterium | reverse complement strand
AGGAAGCCCTCCTTGTCGGCGTCGAGGATCGCGACCAGCGTGACCTCGGGCAAGTCGAGCCCCTCGCGCAGCAGGTTGACCCCCACCAGTACGTCGAACTCGCCCAGGCGCAGCGAGCGGATGATGCGGATGCGCTCGAGCGTGTCGATCTCCGAATGCAGGTAGCGCACGCGCACGCCGGCCTCGGCCAGATACTCGGTCAGGTCCTCCGCCATGCGCTTGGTGAGCGTGGTGACCAAGGTGCGCTCGTTTCGTTCGGCCCGGGTCTTCACCTCGCCGATCAGGTCGTCGATCTGGTGGTTGGTGGGGCGCACCTCCACCTCGGGGTCGACCAGGCCGGTCGGGCGGATGATCTGCTCGACGATGTGGGCGGAGTTGCGCTGCTCGAACTCGCCCGGGGTCGCAGAGACGAAGACCACCTGGTTGACCCGCTCGAGGAACTCGGGGAACTGCAGGGGGCGGTTGTCGCGCGCCGAAGGCAGGCGGAAGCCGGCGTCGACCAGCGCGGTCTTGCGTGAGCGGTCGCCCTCGTACATGCCGCGCAGCTGGCCGAGCGTGTTGTGGGACTCGTCGATGAAACAGACGAAGTCATCGGGGAAGAAGTCGATCAGGGTGTGGGGCGGCTCGCCCGGCTCGCGCCCGTCGAAGATGCGCGAGTAGTTCTCGATGCCCGAGCAGAACCCCAGCTCGCGGATCATCTCCATGTCGTACTCGGTGCGCTGGCGCAGGCGGTGCGCCTCGACGATCTGGCCGCGATCCTCGAACCAGCGCACCCGGTCCTCCAGCTCGTCGCGGATGTCCTTCAGCGAGCGGTCGATCACCTCGGGCGGGGTGACGTAGTGGGTCGCCGGATAGATCGCCAGGTGGCCGCGTTCGCCGATGACCTCGCCGGTGAGCGGGTCGAACTCGTGGATCGATTCGACCTCGTCGCCGAAGAGCGACACCCGGTAGGCGGTCTCGTGGTCGGCGGGCTGAATCTCGAACGTGTCGCCGCGCACCCGGAAACGCGCGCGCCCGAGCACGGTGTCGTTGCGCTGGTACTGGTTTTCGACGAACCGATCGAACAGCCGGTCGCGTTCAGTGTCCTCCCCCGTGGTGAGATAGATCACCCGCTCGCGATAGAGCTTGGAGGAACCCAGACCGTAGATGCAGCTGACCGAGGCGACGATCACCACGTCGCGCCGCGCGATCAGCCCCGCCGAGGCCGCGTGGCGCAGACGCTCGATCTCGTCGTTGATCGACGCGTCCTTCTCGATGTAGGTGTCCGAGGCGGCGATGTACGCCTCGGGCTGGTAGTAGTCGTAGTAGCTGACGAAGTACTCGACCGCCGCGCCCGGCAGGAACTCGCGGAACTCGTTGCACAGCTGGGCGGCCAGCGTCTTGTTGTGGGCAATCACCAGCGCCGGCCGGCCGAGGCGGGCGATGGTCGAAGCCATCGTGAACGTCTTACCGGAGCCGGTCACCCCCAGCAGCGTCTGGAAGCGGTCACCGCGCTCGACGCCGGCCGCCAACTCCGCAATCGCCTGGGGCTGGTCACCGGTCGGCGTGTACCCCGGCGTGATCTCGAACGCATCCGTCACACACCACAGGGTAGCGGGGGAGGCAATCGCGGCCTCGCGTCCTGCGACCATCCACGATGCGTGCTTGGCCTCGGTGCTTCGCCCGCTCAGACCCGATGACATCACTTCCGCCGATCGAAACAGCCTTCGACGCCCGAGAGGACACGCCCGTCGGGCGAGACCCCGACGCCCACAGCCCGACGCTGCGGCGCTATCACCGCCTGCTCTGGGGACGGCGGCTCCCGAACGGTCGGCGATTCGACCTCGCCGAATCCGTACCGGGCCGCTACCTCAGCCACCGCTCCGCCCTGGGCGACTTCGCCCTCTCCAGCGACGCGTTCGTGCCGACGTTCACCCGGTGGAGACGGCTCGCGCCGATCGTCTCACGTCTGCCCGAACACGGGCACGAGCGGTTCCGCCGGATCGCCCCGACGATCGGCGCCGCGATTATCTGGCCCGCCACCCCCCGACCGGACCGCCAGACGATCAACACCGCGCGCGGTATCAGCCCCCTGATCGCCGACCGCCCCGACCTGACCGTCGAGTGCATCCGCCGCCATTACGCGGGCGGCACGAGCCCGCTCAGCGCGGTGCTCACCGCCAACTCCGACTATTTCGCCCTGTTTGACCACTTCCCGGGCTTCGTTGCCCATTTCCTCCTCCAGGACCTCGTCACCGCGTCCGCCGACGCCGTCCGCTTCCTTCTGCCGTTCGACGACTTCCACTCGGCGGGGTGGCCGCGTGAGGTGGCCGGCTA
>DAOKZF010000157.1:0-4509 GCA_035325785.1 Miltoncostaeaceae bacterium | reverse complement strand
CTGGCCCTGGTGCCGGTCTGGGTGCTGATCGTCGCGATCACCCGTTACGTGTCGCTCGCCAGTCTGGTGGCCGCGGTGGCGTTCACCCCCGCGGTCTGGCTGTTGGGCTATAGCAACGCCACGGTCGCCTTCGCCGCGCTGGTGGCCCTGGCGGTCATCTGGCGCCATCGCACCAACATTGTCCGCCTGTTGCGCGGTGAGGAGTTGCGTTTGGAATTCCGCCGCTCCGGTTCCGCCGATTCGGCCGGGGGCTGACCGGCCGGCGCGCGTCCACCCTCAGGCGGCCCCGGGCGTCCGGGCGGTCTGCTGTGCGAGTTGTTCCTCCTCGACGGCGGCATCGCGGCGCAATTGGCCGAAACCGGCCCCCTCATGCAGCAGGAAGAGGAAGCCCACCGCCACCCCCACCACCGCCTCGGTGCCCTGCAACACGATCGAGAACGCGATCGCGTCGGTCGCCGAAACCCCGTAGGTGGCGGTCAGCGGCAGAACCGCCGCGGTCTGGAACATCACCAGGTTGCCGGGGAGCAACGGGAACGCCTGGGCGAGGGTGACCGTGACCAGCAGCAGCCCGGCACCGCCCCAGCCGACGTTCAGACCGAAGGCCTCGAGGGTGAAGAAGATGCCGGCCCACTGGGCCAGCCAACTGGCCAGGCTGGCGGCGGCGACCGTGCTGAGCAGGTGCGGGGTGCGCAGGGCGATGTGGCTCTCGCGCACCGCCTGCCACAGCCGCTCGGTCGCCCGGCGCAGTCGCGCCCATAGGTTGCCGGAACGCAGCCACGGCGGCAGGGGGTTGATGCGTCTGCTCGACACCATCGCCAGCAGGATCACCGCCAGGCAGGCGATGCCGAGGCTCAGGGAGGCGATCCAGGCGTAGCGCGGCAGCGGCATCACCAGGCCGATGCCGATCACCAGGACCACCCAGCTCACGGTGGAGACCAGGTTCTCGACCACCACCGTGCCCAGCAGCGACACCCCCTGGACGCGGGGGTGGCCGTTGGCCTGCAGCCGCCGTCGGGCCAGCAGCACCTTGACGAACTCGCCCACGCGCGCCGCCAGGAGGGTGTTGAACAGGAACCCGATGAAGAGGGGCGAGAGCAGGTCGCGGTAGCGCGAACGTCCGTCCATGCCGGGCAGGCCGTCGACCACGCCCTTCCAGGCGACCCCCTTGGCGGCCACCGAGGCGAAGTTGGCCAGCACGGCGGCGGTCAGAAAGGTCCACGATGTGATGTGAAAGGCGGCCCGGATCTCGCCGAAATCGAAGTGCCACAGCACCAGCGCCACCACCACGATCACCGCGGTGACCCGGGTGCCGGTGATCGTCGCCCGTCGGCGCAGAGATCCGGGCGTACCCAGATAGCTGCTGACGCTCACCGGTCGACCAATCGGTCCAACCGGACGGGCTCGAGGTTCCGGGCGCGCACCGCACGCAGCACCTCCGGGAGGGCGGCGACCGTCTGCGGCCGGGCCGTCCCGGGAGACCACCCGTCGGCATCGTGCAGCAGCAGCACCACCCCCGGTGCCAATACTCGCTCGCAGCGGCGGGCGATCACCGCGGCGCCCGGTTCGGCCGAATCGAACACGCCGTGACTCCAGGCGGCCATTCGGTAACCGGCGGCCCGGACCCCCAGGGCGGTGGCCGGGCCGCGGAAGCCGTGCGGGGCGCGGAACATGCGGGTGAGCGCCCCGTCGCCGGCCACCCGCGCGACCGCCTCCTCGGTACGCCGCAGCTGGGCCGCCACATGGCGCGGTCCGCGGAAGATCAGGATGCCGTGGTCCCAGCCGTGGCTGGCCAGCTGATGGCCGTCGGCCACGATCCGGCGCACCGCGTCGGGATAGCGCTCCACCTCGCGCCCGAGGACGAAGAAGGTGGCCGGAACCCCGGCGGCGGCCAACTGATCGAGCACGGCCATCGTCGACGGCCCGGGCCCGTCGTCGAAGGTGATCGCGATCTTCGCCCCGGCACGCGATCCGTGGGCGAGCGGGGTGCCCATCAGGCGGCTGGTGGGACGGTAGGCGGCCGAGCCGTAGGCAACCGTGCCCGCGATGAGCGCCGCGGCGGCGAGCGGATGGTGGCGGGCCAGCCGAGTCGCACCGACGGCGACGGCCAGGCCGAGCGCGACGGTGGCCTGGATGGCCTGGCGCTTGTTCATCGGTTGCGTCATGGCGGCGGGCGCCCAGGCGGCTGCCCGGGGTGGGGCGCGATGCTACCAGCGGCGCCGCGAATCACCCCTTTTGGCACTCACCGCAGGAGTGTGCCAAAAGGTTGCGCGCACAGCGGTCTATACTCCCGGGAGATATCGGCGTCGTTCCTGTGAGGTGTCTGTGCCGTTCTACGAATACCGCTGTCGTGCCTGCGGGCATCGGTTCGAGGTTCACCAGCGGATGTCGGACGAGCCCGTGACGGTCTGCGAACACTGCGGTGAGGAGGCGGCCGAGCGGGTGCTGTTCGCCCCCGCGATCCACTTCAAGGGCGGTGGGTTCTACAACACCGACTACGGCACCAAGCGCCGCCCGGTCGGCGGCGACGCCGCCGCCGGAGACGGCGCGGGAACGTCCGGTAATGGCGCATCATCCGGGGACGGCGCCTCGGCCGGCGCCGGCACGTCGTCGTCATCATCGACCGTGGGTCTCGACAAGGTCTGATCCTGTCTGCATGATGACGGCCGCTCACCGTCGTCACTGAGGGAGGACCGCGCATGGCCGCCACGGCCACCCCGAGGGCACCGTTCTCGCGCGGTGCCCGCGCCCGACAGCGGGCCTTCCGCCACCCGGGGTATGTGGTGCTCGCCGGTTTCCTGGCGACGATCGGGGTCGGAACGATCCTGTTATTGCTGCCGATATCGGCGGCCGACGGGCGCCAAACGTCGTTCGTCGACGCATTGTTCACCGCCACGTCGGCGATCACCACCACCGGCCTGGACACGGTGAACGGCCCGGCCCACTGGTCGAACTTCGGCGACGGCGTGATCGCCGTTCTGATTCAGATCGGAGGGCTGGGGATCCTGACCTCCGCCTCCCTCTTCTTCATGGTGGTGGCCCACCGCATCGGCCTGCGCCGGCGTCTGGCCACCCAGATGGAGGTGCGGGCCGACGCCCTGGGCGGTCTGCGCCAGCTGGTGCTGGTGATTCTGAAGGTCGCCGTGCTGGTCGAGCTGACGGTTGCGCTCGCGCTCACGGCGACCTTCTGGTTGAGGTACGACGAACGGTTTCTCACCGCCCTCTGGCACGGCGGATTCCATTCGATCTCGGCCTTCAACAACGCCGGCACCACCCTCTTCCCCGACGGTCTCGACCGTTTCGCCGGTGACCCGTTCGTGCTGGTTCCCCTGATCGTCGGCTGCACGATCGGGGCGCTCGGCTTCCCGGTGTGGGCCGAGCTGTGGCGTCGCCGCGGACCGGTTGCCCGCTGGAGCATCCACACCAAACTCACCCTGGTGACGACCGCCGTCATGGTGAGCCTCGGCACGCTCGCGTTCCTGGCGTTCGAATGGACCAACCCGCAGACGATCGGGCGGGGGAACATCGCCGAACGCCTGCTGGACGGGGTCTTCTCGGGGGTGATGCCGGGCACATCCGGATTCGGCGTGTTCGACTACGCCGACATCGGCCAGGAGAGCCTGTTCGTGTCGGACATCCTGATGTTCGTCGGCGGTGGCAGCGGCGGCACCGCCGGCGGCCTCAAGGTGGCCACGGTCGCCCTGCTCATGCTGGTGGTGTGGGCCGAGTTGCGCGGCGACCAACAGGTGACCGCCTTCCGCCGGGCGATTCCCCAGACGATTCAACGCCAGGCGTTGACGATTGCGACCCTCCTGATGGGGGCCGTCACGCTGGGCACGCTCGGCCTGATGACGGTGACCGATGAACAACTGGGAATCGCCCTGTCGGTGGTGATCGCCGCGATTTCCACCGCCGGCATGTCGCTCGACCTGCAGGATGAACTGACCACCGCCGCCAAGATGATCCTGATTCCCCTGATGCTCCTGGGCCGCATCGGTCCCCTGGCGCTCGGGTCGATGCTGATTCTGCGCGACCGTCAGCGGCGGTACGCTGAGCCGGAGGAGAGGATCATGGTTGTCTAGCAAGGACCCGACACTGGTGATCGGCCTGGGCCGCTTCGGGCGGGCGCTCGCCGAGACGCTCGCCGATCTGGGCCACGACGTGATGGGCGTCGACACCTCGCCGCGCATCGTCCAGGCCTGTTCGCTCACCCTGGCCCACGTGGTGCAGGCGGACGCCACCGACATCGAAGCGCTGCGCCAGATCGGCGCCACCGACTTTCCCCGCGCGGTGGTGGCGATCGGCACCGACGTGCAGGCGAGCATCCTGGCCACCTACTCGCTGGTCGACCTGGAGATTCCGCGCATCTGGGCGAAGGCCATCACCCTCGAGCACGGTGCGATCCTGGAGCGCGTGGGCGCGCACAAGGTGGTCTTCCCCGAGCGGGACATGGGCACCCGGGTGGCGCGCACGATGGTCGGGCGGACCATCGACTACCTCGAGATCGCCGAA
>DAOKZF010000156.1:2853-4517 GCA_035325785.1 Miltoncostaeaceae bacterium | reverse complement strand
CGCGCGAGCTGCCGCAGCCGAAGTTGCGCCCGGTGACCAGAATCGGGGCGCCGGCGTACTCCGGCCGGTCGAGGGTGAAGTCCTCCTCCCCCCGCCAGTCCCAGAAGAGGAACTCGCCGAAACCGGTCCGCTCGATCCGCTTGAGGAATTGCTTGGGGATGATCTGGTCGGTGTCCACGTCGGAGCGATCGAGTGGGCAGACGATGCCCTCAACTCTGCGAAACGGTTCCATCAGGCGACCCCCGCCGGTTCGGTGTCCACATCGAACGAACGCCCATCCACCAGGTGGCCGGCAATCGCCGCGGCGGCGGCCATCGGGGGGCTGACCAGGTGGGTGCGCCCGCCCTTGCCCTGGCGACCCTCGAAGTTCCGGTTGCTGGTCGACGCGCAACGCTCCTGGGGCTGCAGGACGTCGTCGTTCATCGCCAGGCACATCGAACAGCCGGCATCGCGCCACTCGAAACCGGCGGCCGTGAACACCTTGTCCAGCCCTTCGGCCTCGGCCTGCGCCTTCACCTGCATCGATCCCGGAACCACCAGGGCCCGCATGCCGGGGGCGACCCGCTTGCCGCGCACGACGCTCGCCGCGTCGCGCAGGTCCGACAGCCTGGCGTTGGTGCAGGATCCGATAAACACGGTGTCGATCGCGATGTCCTCGAGCGCCTCACCGCCCTTCAGACCCATGTAGTCCAGGGCACGGCGCACACCCTCACGGTCGGCGGGGTCGTCGTACCGATCGGGCGTGGGAACCCGGCCCGAGATCGGAGCGACCATCCCGGGTGTCGTACCCCAGGTCACCTGCGGCTCCAGGGACGCCGCGTCCACAGGCACCTCGCGATCGAAGACCGCGTCGGCGTCGGTGGGCAGGGTGCGCCAGTGGTCGACGGCCGCCTGGAAGTCCTCGGGCACGGCGGGCCGTCCGGCGAGCCACTCGTAGGTGGTCTCGTCCGGGGCGATCATCCCCGCGCGGCCACCACCCTCGATGCTCATGTTGCAGACGGTCATGCGCCCCTCCATCGAGAGGGCCCGGATCGCCGAACCGGCGTATTCGATCACGTAGCCCTGGGCGCCGGAGACACCGATCTGACCGATCGTGCCGAGGATCAGATCCTTCGCCCCCACCCCCAGGCCGGTTTGGCCCTCGATGTTGATCCGCATGGTCTTGGGCATGCTCTGGGTGAGCGTCTGGGTGGCCAGAACATGCTCAACCTCGCTGGTCCCGATGCCGAAGGCGAGGGCGCCGAAGGCACCGTGGGTGGAGGTGTGGCTGTCCCCGCAGACGATGGTCATGCCGGGCTGGGTGACGCCCAACTCCGGGCCGATCACGTGCACGATCCCCTGGCGGTTGCTGCGGATCGAGAACAGCGGGATGCCGAACTCTTTGCAGTTGCGCTCCAGGGTCTCGACCTGAAGGCGTGACAGTTCGTCGACGATCCCCTTCTCACGGCCGATCGTCGGGACGTTGTGGTCGACGGTCGACATGGTGCGGTCGGGGCGGCGCACGGTGCGCCCTGCCAACCGCAGACCGTCAAAGGCCTGGGGCGACGTCACCTCATGCACCAGGTGGAGGTCGACAAACAGGATCGCCGGACCGCCCGAGTCGGCCGCACGCACCTGGTGGGCGTCCCACACCTTGTGGAACAGGGTCTTCCCCGCCATCACAC
>DAOKZF010000156.1:0-2843 GCA_035325785.1 Miltoncostaeaceae bacterium | reverse complement strand
GCGCGCTTGCTTCGAGCACATCCGGTGACACCGCCTGACCGGCAACCCGCCGCCCGCCGATGTCGCACACCACCCGGGCCTCGCCCAAGGCGTCCTTGCCGCCGGTGACCGCCGACACGTGGTACTCGATCAGGGTACCCGAGCTTCCGATCGCCGCGTCGATGGCCTTCATCAGCGCATCGACCGGACCATCGCCGACCGCCTCGGCGTTCCGTTCGGCGCCGCTCGCGTCCCGCAGCGCGACCCGCGCCCGCGGCGCCTCGCCGGTGCCGGCCTCGACGTGCATCGAGGTGAGGCTCGCCCCCGCGGCGTCCCCCTCATCGCGAATCTCGTCGCCCATGATCGCCTCGAGATCGGCGGCCGAGATCCGCCCCTTGCGGTCGGCCAGATCCTTGAAGCGGTTGAACGCCTGCTTCAGTTCCTCGCCGTCCAGCTCGTAGCCCAGCTCATGCAGGGCGTTGCGCAGGGCGTGGCGACCGGAGTGCTTGCCCAACACGATCTCGCTCTCGGTCAGGCCAACCGAGTGCACATCCATGATCTCGTAGGTGAGCGGGTTCTCGAGCACCCCGTGCTGGTGGATCCCCGCCTCGTGGGCGAACGCGTTGCGGCCGACGATCGCCTTGTTCGGCTGGATGACGTAGCCGGTCATGCGGCTGACCATCCGGCTGGTACGGGTGATTTCCGGCGTGTTGATCGCGCACCACAGCCCGCCGAGCGACTCGGCGCGGGTGCGCAGGATCATCGCCAGTTCCTCCAGCGAGGCGTTCCCGGCCCGCTCGCCGATGCCGTTGATACAGCCCTCAACCTGGCGGGCTCCCACCTGGCAGCCGGCGAGCGAGTTGGCGACCGCCAGACCGAGGTCGTTGTGGCAGTGCACCGACAGGACCACGTCGTGGAGACTCGGACAGCGCTGATACAGGTCCATGAGGAATGCCTGGAACTCCGTCGGCATGGTGTAGCCCACGGTGTCCGGAATGTTGATCGTGGTCGCTCCCTCGGCGATCGCGCTGCCGATCACCTCGGCGACGAAGGCGACGTCGGAGCGGGTGGCGTCCTCGCAGGAGAACTCGACATCATCGACGATTGAACGCGCCAAGCGCACGGCGTCGGTGGCGGCCCTCAGCACCTGATCGCGCGTCATCTTCAGCTTGTACGTCAGGTGGATATCGCTGGTGGCGATGAAGGTGTGGATGCGCCCGTGCTGGGCCGGGGCGACGGCCTCACCGGCGGTCTCGACGTCGCGGGGGTTTGCGCGTGCCAGCCCGGCGATGATCACATCGGGTACCTCGCGGGCGACCGCTCGCACACCCTCGAAATCACCGGGTGAGGAGATCGGAAAACCGGCCTCGATGACGTCGACGCCCAGGCGCGCAAGCTGTTGGCCGATTTCGACCTTTTCGCGCGTGTTCAGCGTGATTCCCGGAGCCTGTTCCCCGTCACGAAGGGTCGTGTCGAAGAAACGGATGCGCTTGTCGGGGTCCTGCGGGTGATTCGCCTGAGGGTTGGCGGTCATGAGTGATTCCTCCTCACGGGGCATCGAGGGCATCGTGTGCCCGCCGAGGCGGGCGCGGGTGTCGGCAAAGCTCCCCCTACCGGGGGAGGAGCCCACGAAGCCGCAGAAGAGCGCTCAGCATGCGAATCGTGCGAGCAGCGTCCTCGGCCATGAGCGGGAGAATACCCCGGCGACGGTGGTGTCGCAAATCAGGTTGTCTCCCCCGCGCGGATCGCGACGGTGCCGCCCCCACCCGTCGACGGCAACCTCATGGGCGTCGGTGGTACCAGAGCACCCCGTCCGCGTCCAAGCGCAGGTGAACCTTGCGCCGGCGACGCAGTACCCGCAGGGCTTCGTCGACCGCCTCGGCGGGGGCGTGGATGCCGTGATGCCGCCGCAGGTCGGCGCGCAGGTGGTGCGCGGCGGACCACCCCGAACGCCCGGGTGCGATCCGATCGGCGATGCAGTGCTCCAGCTCGGGAATCAGCACGCCGACGCTGGTCAGCTCGCGAAAGCTGCGCGGGGGAGGCGACGGCGTCGCCGGGTTGGTGGTCTGCTGGGGTGTGGCCACATCCGAGTCATCGGCATCGACACGCCCGCCCTTGAACGCCGCCTCCCTCACCGGACCGGTGTGCCGGCGGCCAACAGGTCGCCCAGGGCAACGGGCTCCAATCCGCGTGCCCGCAGATCGCCGATGATCAGCGGGAGCGCACTCGCAGAGGACGAGATGGCATGCATCAATACGATCGATCCCCGTCCGGCGTGCGACCGGACGTGCGCTCGGGTGGTCGCGCCGTTGCGGTGGCGCCAGTCGTTGGTGTCGACATCCCAGAGCACGATGTCGCGATAGCCCAACTCGCCGGCGACCGCCCTCACGCTGCCGCCGACGTCTCCGTACGGCGGGCGAAAGAACGGCAGCGACGTCTGTCCCGCGGTCCGATCCCACACGATGCTGTCCGTGAGGTCGCGGCGCAGTCCCTCCGCCGACAGACGAGAACCCTGGGCGTGGCTGTAGCCGTGACTGCAAACCTGGATCCACCCGGATCGCGTGGCGGCCTGCAACTGGGCGCGCAGGGCGGCGTCGAACGAGCGCACATAGGTGCCGTTGAGACACATCGTGAGGGGCGCACGCAGGCGCGTGGCCGTCCCAATCATCGAGGAGACCGCCGCCGGCTCATAGCCATCGTCGATCGTGAGGGCGACCACCGGCCGCGCGGTCCGCACGTGAGTGATCACGCGCACCGGTCGTGCGCGGCCGGGCACGCCGACGGCGATCGGGGCGGCGGTCGCCCGGTTGCCGGCGGCATCGCGCGCCTGAACGCTGACCATCACCGCCCCAACGCGGTCCTGG
>DAOKZF010000155.1:0-4528 GCA_035325785.1 Miltoncostaeaceae bacterium | reverse complement strand
CCGGTGCGCGGCCGGCCGGTCAGCTCACCGACCGGCCGGGTGCGTCGCGCCGAGGACCGGGGGCCGGTCAGGTGGGGCGGAGCGCCCCACCGGCGGCCGCCGCACCCGCCTGCCCCTGCTGCCACCAGCGGGTCAGCGCCAGCAGCGGCAAGGCCGCGCACAGCAAAGCCCACTCCGCCTGCACCGCCGCCAAGCCCCGCCGCAGAAACCGCCGCGCGCCCAGCTGCTCCTTGAGGATGCCGAAGACCGGTTCGATCAGGCTCGCGCGCTGCCGGCTGGCCGCCTGCGCCGCCGGCGTCGCCATCCAGGCCCGGTGATCCGGCAGGACCGCGCTCCCCACCGGCACCTTGAGCGTCCGTCCGTGGTGGCGCGCGCGGGTACACCGCGCCCGCCACGCGACCCTGGGGCGCCCCGCCGCGCTGAAGTTGATCCACCGTTCGGTGTGGGCCGATCCGGGTTTCCGGCGCCGTTTCCGCCAGGAATGCGACGCGCTGGCCCTGTGCGACCATCCCCACATCATCCCGGTGTACGACGCCGGCGAGGCCGATGGGCGCGGCTACCTGGCCCTGCGGCTCGCCGACGGGGGTAACCTGGCCGAACTGCTGCGCGACGGCCCGCTGCCGGCGAGCCGCGCCCTGGCGCTCCTTGGCGCGATCGCATCCGCGCTGGACGCCGTTCACGCCACCGGGCACGTGCACCGCGACGTCACACCGGCCAACATCCTGCTGGATGGGGAGGGCGGACCGTGGCTGGGCGATTTCGGCCTGGCGCGGCGCGTCGATGCCACCATCACCACGGGCGAGGGGCAGCTGCTGGGCACCGCTCCCTACCTGGCTCCGGAGATCATCAACGGAGACCGGGCCACCCCGGCGGCCGATCGCTACGCGCTGGGGGCGGTCGCCTTTCATGCGCTCACCGGACGCCCACCGCACCTGGCGCCCGACCTGGCCGGGGTGCTGTACGCCCATCTGCATCACCGCCCGCCGTCGGTGCGCTCGCTCAACCCCGATCTGCCGGCGGCCCTCGACGACGCCTTCGCGGGGGTGCTCGAGCGGCGAGCGGAGCGGCGCCCGCCGAGCGCGGCCGCCCTGGTCGACCTCCTCGCCGGGGTCGTCACCGGTCAAGAACTGCCGATTGCGCACGCGACCCTGCCGCTGACCGGTCCCGGATGTCGCCCGTCGGACCCGAGGATCCCGGCCGTCGGGTTGCCGGATGGGGGCGGCCCGCACGACGCGACCCGGGCGATCCGTCCCCGCCGCCGCCGCGGGCGGCGCATCGCCGCGGCCCTCAGCATCCTGCTCATCGCCGGCGCCGCGGCGAGCGCCACCGGCTACACCCTCGCGGCCGATCGCCTGCCGTTCCTCGGCGAGACCGTGGCGCCGATCCCGGCCGCCACGAGCGTCCCGACACCCGACGGCGGCGAACGGGCCGCGACGCCGGCCACCGCGGACGACCTGCTGCCCGGGCTGTCCCCGGTCGACGCGGTCGTGGCAACCGTCTCCGACGCGCGGGTCGTCTCGCTGCCCGGCGGCCTCGACATCCTCGCCGTGGCCCGTCGGGCCCTCGCGGACGCCGACCACGTCGTTTCCCCCGTCGACCACAACGGACGGCCGATCGGCCAGCGGGCCAGCCTCCCCTGGGGATTCTTCACCAACGCCGACCAGTACGGCCTGATGGTTGTCCGGGAACCCATCGGCGAACGGGCCCTGATCGTGCGGGGCGACGGGCGGGCCGTGCGCGCGTACATGGATGGACTGGCCGCCACCTTCGGCGCCCGGATCATCCCCGCGGCATAATCGGGGGTCATGGCCGAACACACCCCTCACGTGCACGACGAACACTGCGGGCACGACCACGATCACGACCACCCACCGGAGCGCCCGGAGGTCTTCGACCAGATCCGCCAGTACGGCGATCCGGTCCTGCGCACCCCCACCCTCGAGATCACCCGTTTCGACCGCGACCTGCGCGACGAGGTCGAACGGATGGGCGCGATCATGGACGCCGCCGGCGGCGTCGGCCTGGCCGCCCCACAGCTCGGGCTGCTCAGCCGCGTGGCGGTGATGAGAATCGACGGCGACGACCACGCCCCCGTCAGCGCCCTGTGCAACCCGCGGATCGTATGGCGCTCGGACGAGGAGGAGGACGGCGTCGAGGGCTGCCTGTCGATCGGCGAGGCCTCCATCGCGGTTAACGTCATGCGGGCCCTGGCGGTGCGCGTCGAGGCCCAGGATGTGACCGGCAGGCCGGTCACCGTCGAGCGTGAGGGATACGCCGCTCGGGTGATGCAGCACGAAATCGACCATCTCGACGGCATCCTGATGCTCGATCGCACCACGCCGGGAGACCGGCGCGATGCGCTGCGCGCCCTGCGGCGCCGCTGAACGATGCGGATCGCCTACGCCGGCAGCCCGCCGGCGGCCATCGCCCCCCTGCGGGCGCTGGTCGCCTCGACGCACGAGGTCGTGCGCGTCATCACCCAGCCCGATCGGCCGCGCGGACGGCGCGGAACCCCCCAGCCGACGGCGGTCGCCGCGGCCGCCGAGGACCTCGGGCTGGCGGTGACCAAACCGCAGAGCATCAACGAACCGGCCATGATCACGATGCTCGAGGCCGACCGGATCGATGCGCTGGTGGTGGTCGCCTTCGGGCAGATTCTGCGCGACGACATCCCCGACCGCTGGGCGTGGGTCAACGGCCACTTCTCGCTGCTTCCCGCCTACCGCGGTGCGGCGCCGGTGGAGCGAGCGATCATGGACGGGGTGGAGGAAACCGGCGTGACGATCATGCTCATGGACGCCGGCCTGGACACGGGGCCCATGCTCACCCGCGCGCGCGTCGCGGTGGGGGAGGGCGACACCGGTGGACGGATGACCGACCTGCTGGCGGAGCGCGGCGCGGACCTGTTGGTCGATGCGCTCACCGGCCTGAGCGACGGCACCCTGACGGCGACTCCCCAGCCGCATGAGGGGGTGTCGCTGGCGGCCAAGATCACCGCGGCCGACCGGGTGATCGATCGCCGCCGGCCGGCCCGCTTGGTCGCCCGTCAGATTCACGCGCTGGCCCCGCACATCGGCGCCACCTGCCGCATCGACGGCCAGCCGTTCAAACTCTGGGGCGCTCGGGTGGCCGATGGTCCCCCATCGGCGGAGCCGCTCACCGTGCACGACGGGCGCCTGCTGCTCGCCTGCGCCGACGCGCCGCTGGAGATCACGCACCTGCAACCACCGGGCAGGGGACGAATGGCGACCGGCGACTTTCTGCGGGGCTGGCGTGGGACACCCGTCTGGGAGGAGACCGATGTCTGAGCGTGGGGTGTCTCCCGAACGAGCGCTCGCGTTGCGCGTGCTGCGGCGGGTGGACGGCGGCGCGTGGGCCGACCGCGCGTTCGCCGGCGAAGCGCGCAAGGCCGGTATGGAGGGACGCGACCGGGCCCGCGCCATGCGGCTCGCCTACGGCGCCGTTCAACGTCAACGCACCCTCGACTGGCTGATCGACAACGCGCTCGACCGGCCGGCCGCGCTCGAGCCGGCGGTGCGCGACATCCTGCGCTTGGGCGCGTACGAGCTGCTGTTCTCGGATGGTGTGCCGGCCCGGGCGACGGTCGATCAGGCCGTCCGCCAGGCGCGCTCCCAGCGGGGCTCCGGGCCGCGCGCCTCGGCGCGCGCCGGCCTGGTGAACGCGGTGCTCCGACGCATCGATCGCGAGGGGGCGGCGCGTTTGGCCGAGCTGGAGGGCGCCGGCCCCAACGTCGCCGGTCTGCGTCATTCGTTGCCCGACTGGATCGCCGAGAGACTGATCTCCTCGCTGGGTGAGGCGGACGCGCTCGGGGTGATGGCGGCCGCCAACGAGTCGGCCGAGTCGGCCCTGCGCTGGAATCCCCTGCGGGGGCCGCGCGCCACGCTCGAGGCGCTCCTGCCTCCCGGTTGGAGCCGCGACACCGAGCTCGCGCCTCAGGCCTATCTCCCGGCGGCCGGCTTCGCTCTGGAGGAGAGCGAGGTGTGGCGTCGCGGCCTTGCGATGGCCCAGAGCCGCGCCTCGCAGCTGGTGGCCCATGTGCTCGACCCCCGTCGGGGCGAGCGGATCATCGATCTCACCGCCGCGCCCGGCGCCAAGACCACCCATCTGGCCGCGCTCGCCCACGGCGGGGCCCGAATCACCGCGGTCGAACTGCACGAGAGCCGGGCGCGTGCCCTGCGCGAGACCTGCCGCCGGATGGGCGCGCGGGTTGAGGTGCTGGCCGGCGACGCCCGTGAGGTGTCGTTGCCCGACGGGGTCGACGCCGTGCTCGTCGACCCGCCCTGCACGGGCACCGGCGTTCTCTCCTCGCGTCCCGACGCGCGCTGGCGCCGACGCGAAGCGGCCCTCCCGGCGCTCGGCGAACTACAACGCGCCCTCCTGGAGCGCGCCTGGAGTCTGGTGCGCCCCGGCGGACGCGTCGTGTATTCCACCTGCAGCCTCCTGAGCGAGGAAAACGAGGCGGTGATCGCGCCCCACCGCGACCGAATCGTCGATCTCGGCGCACGCT
>DAOKZF010000154.1:4054-4531 GCA_035325785.1 Miltoncostaeaceae bacterium | reverse complement strand
GCCGAGATCGAGGAGATCGCCGGCTGGGGGGTGCTGTCCGGGGCGACCACCAACCCGACCCTGTTGTCGAAGGTCTCCGGCGAGCCGGATGACATCTATCGGCGGGTGTGCGCGCCGGTTGGCGGGCCGGTTTCGGCCGAGGTCGTCGCGACCGAGGTCGATGACATGGTCGCCGAGGGGCGTCGTCTGGCGGCGATTCACGGGAACATCGTGGTGAAGCTGCCGATGTGCGCCGAATCGCTCACCGCGACCGATCGGCTGGCCGCCGAGGATGTGCGCGTCAACATGACGCTCTGCTTCTCGGCCACGCAGGCGCTGTTGGCGGCCTCAGCCGGCGCGGCGTTCGTGTCGCCGTTTGTCGGCCGGTTCGACGACATCGGCCACGACGGCATCGAGTGCCTGCGCGATGTGGTGGAGGTGCTGGAGGTCTCCACGTACCCGACCGAGGTGATTGCCGCCTCCATTCGCACGCCGGTG
>DAOKZF010000154.1:0-4044 GCA_035325785.1 Miltoncostaeaceae bacterium | reverse complement strand
GGTCGAGGCGGCCCGCATGGGCGTCGACATCGCCACGATTCCCCCGAAAGTGTTCCGTCAGATGCTGGCCCATCCGCTCACGGCGGCCGGCATCGACACGTTCACCCGCGACCACGAGGCGCGCAATGCGGCCTCTCGGAGCTGATGATGACCGATAGCGAAACCGCGATCACCAACGCCGACCAGCCGCGGCGCGTACGCGCCACCGAGTTCCTGCCGGTGACCGAGCAGGCCGCGATCGCCTCGGCGCGCTGGCTGGGGCGCGGCGATAATGATGCCGCCGATCAGGCCGCGGTCGACGCCATGCGCATCGCCCTGAACAAGCTCTCGATCTCCGGCACGGTGGTGATCGGTGAGGGCCAGAAGGACGAGGCGCCGGAGCTGTATGTCGGCGAGGAACTGGGTATCGGCGGGATGGAGTGCGAGATCGCCGTCGACCCGGTGGAGGGCACCGACCTGGTGGCCCGCGGCGACAGCGAGGCGATTTCGATCTGCGCGATCGGCGAACCCGGGGGCTTCCTGTCGGCGCCGGACATCTACATGCAGAAGATCGTGGTCGGCGCCACCGCGAAGGGACGCATCGACATCAACGCGCCGATCACCGAGAACCTCGAGATGGTCGCCCGCTGCTACGGGCGCAAGGTGAGCGAGTTGACGGTGATCGTGCTCGACCGTCCGCGCCATCAGGACCTGATCCGCGAGATCCGGGCGGCGGGTGCGCGCATCCGGTTGATCCCGGATGGCGACATCACCGCGTCGCTGTCGGTGGCGGTGCGCGGTACCGGTGACCACCTGTATGTCGGTATGGGCGGTTCCACCGAGGGTGTGATCACCGCGGCGGCCCTCGAATGCCTGGGCGGGGAGATTCAGGCGAAGATGTGGGTGCGCAACGAGGACGACCAGCGGCTGATGGAGCAGTTCGGTATGGATCGGCCGGATCGGGTCTACCGCACCCGTGACCTGGCGC
Organism: Miltoncostaeaceae bacterium; assembly: GCA_035325785.1. Classification (GTDB taxonomy): domain Bacteria; phylum Actinomycetota; class Thermoleophilia; order Miltoncostaeales; family Miltoncostaeaceae; genus JAVJSF01. The sequence continues at coordinate 3,077 of DAOKZF010000154.1, read as the reverse complement.
CCGGACCGCGCTACGTTGTCGCCACGGGGATCACGGATGGGAACCTGCTGAAGGGCGTGCGCTATTTCGCCGACGGGGCGCGGACGCATTCGATGGTGATGGACCTGGTCACCAACGTGGTGCGGTTCATCGACACCGTGCACCTGCTCAGCCCGACCCTCATCCGCGAGATCCGCCTGTAGCCCCGGGCCGCGAGGAGGTCATCATTCCATGAGCGACGAGGACGTCCCGTTCCCGTTCCTGTTCGGTGAGGGTGCCGGCGAGGAGTTCAAGGAGCGTTTGAAGGACCTGATGCGCGCCCAGCGGGACGCGTTTGAGGAGATGCAGGCCGAGTCGGGCGGTCAGGTGGCCGCCGTCGATCGGTGGCAGGTGATTCAGCAGGCGGTCGTGCTGACCGGGGCGGCTTTGGGCGCGCTGGAAAAGCAGCCCGGGCCGGATGAGGCGGCCGACGCGATGGGCATTCTGTTCGCGCGTTCGCTGGCCGCCCTGCAGGGGGCCCTGCGCCCCAGCCCCTGACGGGCCGCGGTGCGCCGACCGTCCGTCGGTCGGCGCACCGCATCGGTCGTGTGCCGTCCGGTGGGCTCCCGGTGCGCGAGCGCGTCTGCCGATCCCGCCCGACGGAGCGCGCCGACCTTGTGGGCGGTCGACGATCGGTGGCTGTGGCCGTGTCGTCACACGGGTGTGAGCCTTTCGTCACGGTTGCGGGGTCACCGGCGCGCCCTGGGCCGCCAGTCTGCCCACCATGGGAATCGGGCGGGTCGATCGATGCGCGCGCCCGTGCGGCGCGCTGAGCGGCGACGACGGGCGACGGTATGCGGCGCGGGTGTACCGGGCCGACCGGTGGCTGGCACGGGCGGTGGGTCTGCTCTTCACCGCCGACCTGGCGATCGATGAGGCCCTCTGGCTGGAGCCCTGCGCGGGCGTGCACACCTGGGGGATGCGTATCCCGATCGCGTGCGGGTTCCTCGGCGGCGACGGGCGCGTTCTGCGGGGGGTCGACGATCTGAGACCGTGGCGTGTCGCCTCCTGCCGCGGGGCCCGCGCGGTGGTGGAAATGCGCGCGGGATCCCTCGCGGGCCTGTCCGTCGGTCGACACCTTTCGCTGGGTGGCGGCGATGATTTTCCCGCTGGCTGCGCAGATTCGTGCACGACAGGGGGGTGATTGGGTGGCCCCTCGTCACTTGAACCGCCAAGAGCGGGTGCCGCAGGGGCCCCGCACGGACAGGGGGTGAGTGATGCCGCATGGGGTCGGAGGCGTGGTGCCGTCGGTGCTGGTGGTCGAGGATGATGCTCCCACCAGGATCTTTCTGGCCGAGAACCTGATTGCCGATCGTTTCGCGCCGATGTCGGTGACGTCGGTCGAGGAGGCCCTGGCGGCCCTCGCGACGGCCCGGCCGGACATTGCCCTGGTGGACGTCGGCCTGCCGGGGCGTTCGGGGCTCGACCTGGTGAGCGTGATCCGCGATGGCGGGGCCGATGTGGCGTGGGACTCGGGAATGCCGATCGTGCTGATCTCCGGCGATGCCGGTCCGCAAAGCGCGGTGCGCGCGATCGAACGCGGCGCCGACGACTTCGTGCCCAAGCCGTTCCATTATCCGGAACTGCTCGCCCGCCTTGGTGCGGCGTTGCGCCGCTCGCGGGGAGCGCTGGTGCACGAGACCCTGCGGGTCGGTTCGCTGAACATCGACCGCCACGCCCGTCGGGCGAGCGTCGGCGGGCGCACGTTGGCGCTGTCGGCGAAGGAATTCGCCCTGCTGACCGCCCTGGCGCGTGACCCGCAGCGGGTGCACACCAAGGAGGAGCTGCTGCGCGATGTGTGGGGGTATCGCGGGGCCGGACGCACCCGCACGGTCGACAGCCACGCCAGCCGGTTGAGGCGCAAGCTCGCCGCCTGCGGCGCCGGCGATCGGTGGATCGGAAACGTCTGGGGCGTCGGCTACCGCCTGTTCGCCGAGGAGGTCTAACGATGAGCACATGGATGGCATATGGGCCGGCGGTCGGTGGCGGGTCGCCGACCGCGCGCCTGGTGCACGACCTGCGCGCCCCGCTGACGGTGATCCGCGGGCTGTGTGAGAGCCTCGGCCGGGGGCCGGCCGGGGAGAGCACGGTCGCCGGTTTGCGGCTGATCGATGCCGAGGTGGACTCCAGCGGCTGGCCGTCGCCGACGCCGATCGTCAGCGCATCCGCGAGGGCGATCGATCCGCGGCCGCCGGCCCGTCCGATGCGTGCGACCTGGGCGCCCTGGTGCACGCGGTCCGCGATCGCTTTCGCTGGGCGGCCGACGAGCGCGGGATCACCCTGGTGGTGAGCGGACCGCACAGCCTGGTGGTGCGCGCGGATCGCTGGGCGATCGGGCGCGCGGTGGACAACCTGGTGGGCAACGCCCTGCGCCACTGCGCGCGCGGCGGCGCGATCCGCCTTGGTCTTCTGGCGCGCGGCGGATGGGTGCATCTGAGCGTGCACGATGATGGGCCGGGGGTGGCCTCCGCCGATCGGGAGGTGATCTTTCGTCCCGGCTGTCGCGGCAGCGCCCCGCGCGGTCCCGGCAAGGGTCTCGGACTGGCGATCGCGAGCGAGATTGCCCGTGACCACGGTGGTTCCCTGGTGTTGGACCGCACCGCCACGGGCGCGCGTTTTCGTCTGGTGCTGCCCCGGATCGAGGAGGTCGCCGGTGCCCGATGATGAGCGGGAGCCCGGCGCGCAGGTGGTGGCCGAGCAGTCGTTGGTCGCGCGTCTCGCCCGGCCCGATCTGCCCGGCCTGTGTCCCCTGGCGCGTGAGCGGCGGCGCACGCGGTGGGGCGATCTCGATCCCGGTGCGACGGCGGACGCGCTCACCCGCGCCGGCGACGCGTTGGTGGTGGCGCGCCCGCGCGCGGTCGACCCCGGTGCGGCGGCCCTGTGGGTCGTCGCCCGCGCCCGTTCGCGCGAGGTGCTGCGCCTGCCGGGTGATGCGTCGCGCGCCGCGTGGATGGTGGGGGTGGCGGCCCGCCTGTGGGCGTTGCCCGCGTCCCGCGTCCAGCGTCTGCGGGCGTTGCAGGTGCTCAGCGGGGCGGTCGCCGCGCGAGCCTGCGACCCGG
>DAOKZF010000153.1:3948-4557 GCA_035325785.1 Miltoncostaeaceae bacterium | reverse complement strand
CCGAGGAGCTCTACGCCGCGGCGAAGGATCTGCGCGCGCCGTACGACCTGGTGCGCCAGGTGGCCACCGACGGCCGTCTGCCGGTCGTGACCTTCTCGGCCGGCGGCGTGGCCACCCCCGCCGACGCCGCGCTGATGATGCAGTTGGGCGCCGAAGGGGTGTTTGTCGGTTCGGGCATCTACAAGAGTGAGGACCCGCCGGCCCGCGCCCGCGCGATCGTCGAGGCCGTCACCAACCACCGGGATCCCGCGGTGCTCGCGCGGGTGTCGCGCGGTCTGAAGGACGCCATGCCGGGAATCGAGATCGCCAGCCTGCCGGAGGGGCAGTTGCTTCAGAGCCGCGGTTGGTGAATGAGCTCGCAGCGCAACCCCGGCCGCTGATCGGGGTTCTGGCGGTCCAGGGGGCGTTCAGCGAACACGAACGCCCCCTCTACGCGGTCGGCGCCGACACCGTGCAGGTGCGCACGGCCGAGGACCTCAACGGAGTCGAGGGCATCGTGCTGCCCGGCGGCGAGAGCACGACCTTCGGCATCGTCGCCGGCGATTCGGGGCTGTTGGACATCCTGCGCGAGCGGCTCGACCCCGCCGCGTTCGTGAAACCCGACGTCGC
>DAOKZF010000153.1:0-3938 GCA_035325785.1 Miltoncostaeaceae bacterium | reverse complement strand
TCTGCCGGTGCTCGGCACCTGCGCCGGCATGATCATGCTCGCCCGCGCCACCACCGGTGGTGCCCAGCCCCTGATCGGAGGCCTGGACATCGTGGTGCGCCGCAACGCCTTCGGCCGGCAGGTGCACTCCTTCGAGGTCAGCCTGCCGGTGCCCGCCTTCGGCGACCCGCCGGTCGACGCGGTTTTCATTCGGGCGCCGTGGATTGAGAGCGCCGGCGACGGGGTCGAAATCCTGGCGACATACGCCGGCCATGGCGTCGCGGCGCGTCGTGATGACATGATGGTGACCGCATTTCACCCGGAACTCAGCGGTGAGCTGCGGTTCCATCAATGGCTTGTCGACCGCGCGCGCGGGCGTCGGTCAAGCGAAGCTGGCGAAGGGAAGGAAGGCCATGTCCGGGCACAGTAAATGGGCGACCATCAAGCGCAAGAAGGGCGCGGCCGACGCGAAACGCGGCCAGCTCTTCTCAAAACTCTCGCGGGCGATCATCGTCGCCGCGAAGGAGGGCGGGGGTGACCCCGAGGGCAACTCCGCCTTGGCGAACGCCATCCAGAAGGCGCGCGACAACTCGATGCCCAAGGACAACATCGAACGGGCGATCCAGCGCGGGGCCGGCGCCGGCGAGGGCGACGCCTACGAGCACATCTCCTACGAGGGCTACGGTCCCGGCGGCGTTGCCGTGATCTGCAGCATCCTCACCGACAATCGCAACCGCACCGCCAGCGACCTGCGCCACATTTTCACCAAGAACGGCGGTTCGCTGGCGACCCCCGGCAGCGTGGCCTGGCAGTTCGACCGACGCGGCATCATCATGATCGATCACGATGCGGTGGACGAGGACCGGCTGATGGAGGTCGCCCTGGAGGCCGGCGCGCAGGACATCGGCGAGGAGGGTGAGTCGTGGCAGGTGACCACCGACCCGACCGACTTCATGGCCGTGCGCCGCGCCCTGGATGAGGCCGAGATCCCCGTTCAGTCCGCTGATCTCACGATGGTGCCGAAGACCACCGTCGAGCCGAACGAGAAGGAGGCCCGCCAGGTGCTGCGGCTGGTCGACCAGCTCGAGGAGAACGACGACGTGCAGGACGTCTACGCCAACTTCGACATCTCCGAGGACATCCTCGAGTCCGTCGCGGGGTGAGCGGGTGATCGGGCGCGGGATGACCCGGGCGGCGGGCGGATGAACTGCGTCCTCGGGATCGATCCCGGCCTGGCGTCCACCGGCTACGCGGTGGTCGAGGGTGGGCCCAGTCGCCTGCGGGTGAGGACCGCCGGGACCCTGCGGACCGGTCCGCGCACCCCACATCCGGCCCGCCTGCGGTCGATCCACGACGCGGTGCTCGCCCTGATCGGCGAGCATCCGATCGATTCTGCGGCGATCGAGGCGTGGTTCGTCCACCCGGTGTCCCGCTCGGCCATGGCGATGGCCGAGGCCCGGGGCGCGATCATGGTCGCGATCGCCGGCGCCGAGATCGAGATCGCCGAGTACACGCCCAACACGATCAAGCAGGCGGTGACCGGGCAGGGCGCGGCCGACAAGGCCCAGGTGCGCGCCATGGTCACCCGTCTCACCGGCACCGACGGCGACAGCGATCACGCTGCCGATGCGATCGCGGCCGCGATCTGCCACCTCAGTTCCGCCGGTATGCGCCGGGCGCTGCGCGGCGCCCGCTGATCGGTCGCGATGATTCGTTCACTCACCGGGCGCATCGTGGCGCAGGAGGACGACGGACCGATCGTGGCGGTCGGCGGGGTCGGCCTGTTGGTGCGGTGACCACCGCCGGTCATCTGCCGAGCGACGGCCGAGAGGTGACCCTGCTGACCCACCTGGCGGTGCGCGAGGACGCCCTCGACCTGTACGGGTTCGTCACCGGCGCCGAACGCCGCCTGTTCGAGGCGCTGCTATCGGTGAGCGGGGTCGGTGCCCGCCTGGCCCTGGCGGTCTGCGGGGTCGGAACTCCGGACGAGGTGCGTCTGGCGGTCGCCCGCGGTGACAGCGCCCGTCTGCAGGCCGCCCCCGGCGTCGGCAAACGGATCGCCGAGCGGATCGTCCTGGAGTTGCGCGATCGTCTCGGCGCGGTGGAGGGATCCGACGGCGCGCACGTCGGCGCGCCGCAGGCCGCCGACCGCTACCTGGAGGCCCGCGAGGCCCTGGTTGGCCTGGGGTTCCGCCTGGAGGAGGCCGATGCCGCGCTGGCCGACCTCGACGACGACCTGCCGACCGAGCAGTTGGTTCGCCGAGCCCTGAAGGGGCTGCGCCGTGGATGAGGTGCGCCCCCAACGTCCCGAGGAGGCCGGCCCCGACGACGACATCGAGGTCACGCTCCGGTCTCGGGGACTCGCGGAATTCATCGGCCAGGACACGGTCAAACAGCAGCTGTCCATCTTTCTCCAGGCCGCCCGCCAGCGCGGTGAGGCCCTGGACCACGTGCTGCTGGCCGGCCCGCCGGGGCTCGGCAAGACGTCGCTCGCCGGGATCGTCGCCGCGGAGATGGGGGTCGGCTTCCACGTCACCAGCGGCCCGGTGCTGGAGCGCAAGGGCGACCTGGCGGCCGTGCTGACCGCGCTCGAGCCCCACGATGTCCTGTTCATCGACGAAATCCATCGCCTCAACCGGGCCATCGAAGAGATCCTCTATCCGGCGATGGAGGACTACCAATTGGATGTGGTGCTCGGCCAGGGGCCATCGGCGCGCACCCTGCGTCTGGACCTGCCCCGCTTCACCCTGATCGGCGCCACCACCCGCTCGGGGCTGCTCACCACACCGCTGCGCGCCCGCTTCGGTGTGCTGCAGCGGCTGGACTACTACCGGGCAGACGAGCTGGCCGCGATCATCCGCCGCTCGGCCGACCTTCTGGGCGTGAGCGTCGACGAGCAGGGGGCGCAGGCCATGGCCGGCCGAGCCCGCGGCACGCCGAGGATCGCCAACCGCATACTGCGCCGCGTGCGCGATGTGGCCCAGGTGCGCGGGATCGCCTCGATCGATCGCGCGGTCGCCGAGGACGCCCTCAGCCTGCTCGAGGTCGATGCCTTGGGCCTGGACGAACTGGACCGGTTGATCCTCAGACGGTTGACCGAAACGTTCGAGGGACGCCCGGTCGGTTTGGGCACGCTCGCCGACAGCGTCGGCGAGGCCGCCGACACGATCGAGGATGTCTATGAGCCCTACCTGTTGCAGGAGGGCCTGTTGGTGCGCACGCCGCGTGGACGAGTGGCCACCGCGCGGGCGTGGCGGCATCTGGGTCTGGAGCCGCCGCGCGTCGACGGGCAAAGCGGTCTGTTCTAGCGCGCTGACGGGTGCCCGCGCGCCCGGTATGGTCAGCGCATCGGCGGGCGTCGACGGCCCCGGGCGGAAGGAGGGGGAGGAGGCGCGTTGAGGAAAACAAAGCCCCCCTGAACGTGCGCGGCCGGGCGGCCGACGGCCAGCGGGCGGAGACCCTGGCGCTGAGGGATGCGCGCACCGGCCTGGCGTTCGTCGATGGGGCCGGCGGGGGAGTGTTCACCGAACGCGACCTGTTGAAGGCCATCGCCCAGGGCGTTGACCTCGATACCACCCCGGTGGGTGATCACATGACCCCGGACCCCGCGGTCGTCACCCCGGAGGTGCCGCTCGATGAGGCCTGCGACCTGATGATCGCCCGGGGAGTGCGCCACCTGCTGGTCGCCGGCGAGGACGACATCATCGGCGTGGTCAACATGCGCGACGTGGTCGGGGTGCTCTCCGGCGGAGCCGTCCTGGGTGAGGTGCCGCCGGCGAAGGAGCGCTGAGCGCGTCTACTCGGACGCGCCGGAGTCCCGGCGGGCAAAACCCGCGCGCAGGGCGCGCGGGACGTTACGAATCAGGTCGATCGGGTTACGGCGCAGGTTGCGGCGCAACCCGATCGGCGGGTGGCTGACCGCCCGCCCCGGTTGATCGGCGAGCACCTCGCGGTACAAC
>DAOKZF010000152.1:4300-4580 GCA_035325785.1 Miltoncostaeaceae bacterium | reverse complement strand
CCCGGAGCCTAACATCGCTGCACCATGTCCCCGCGTTTCGGAGGCCGATCGTGAGTCTGTTTGGCACCCCCCGCATGCCGAGCCCCGAACGGGCACTGCCCGGCCGGGACACGCCGATGGCGATCCCCGCCGCGCACGCGGTGCTCGGGACGCCACTCGACGGACCGTTCCCACCGGGCGCCGAGAGGGCGATCTTCGGCCTGGGCTGCTTCTGGGGCGCGGAGCGGGTGTTCTGGCAGATGGCGGGAGTGATCAGCACCGCGGTCGGCTACAGCGGCGG
>DAOKZF010000152.1:3067-4290 GCA_035325785.1 Miltoncostaeaceae bacterium | reverse complement strand
CCCAACCCCACCTACGAGGAGGTGTGCAGCGGCCTGACCGGCCACGCTGAGGTGGTGCTGGTGATCTTCGATCCGCAGCGTGTCTCATACGCGCAGTTGGTGGCGCGCTTCTTCGCCGCACACGATCCCACCCAGGGAATGCGCCAGGGGAACGATCGCGGCACCCAGTACCGCTCGGTGATCCACACCGCCGACGACGCACAGCGCGCCACCGCCGAAGCCCTGCGGGCGACCTATGAACGGCGCCTGGCGGCGGCCGGACGCGGGCCGATCACCACCGAGATCGCACCGGCCGGTCCGTTCTATTACGCCGAGGAGTACCACCAGCAGTATCTGCACAGGGTGCCCAACGGCTACTGCGGGTTGGGCGGCACCGGCGTGGACTGCCCGGCGGTACCCGACCCGTTGGATGCGACGGCGGTCTGAGCGAGGACCTCTCCCTCAGATCGGCCCCTCGCGCGGCATGAAGATCCGCCGGTAGGCGCGCAGGGCGTAGCGGTCGCTCATGCCGGCGACATGGTCGGTGGCGCGGGTCACCGGGTCGGGGTCGTCGGCCGGGGGCAGCTCGTCGGGGTGGGCGATGAACCACTCGAACAGCGCGCGCACCACCCCCTGGGCGCGGGCCGACTCGTCGGCGGCCGGAGAGGCGTGGTAGACCCGTTGGAACATGAAGCGGCGCAGGCGCAGGAACGACGTCGCGATGCGCGGTGACTGTTCGATCTGATCGGCGTCGCGGCTGGCCTCGATCACGTCGCCCACCAGGGTGGTGAGCCGCTCGGAGGTGCTCCCGCCCAGCAGGGCGACCTCCTCGACCGGCAGGTCGGCGGGGGTCAGCACCCCGGCGCGCAGGGCGTCGTCGATGTCGTGGTTCACGTACGCGACGCGGTCCATCAGGCGCACCACCTGGCCCTCCAGCGTGGCCGGACGACCGGAGCCGGTGTGGTTGAGAATGCCGTCGCGCACCCGGTCGGTCAGGTTCAACCCGCGCCCGTCATGTTCCAGATGGTCGACCACCCGCAGGCTCTGGCGATTGTGTTCGAAACGCCGCCCGTGCCCCTCGCGCAGCGCGGCATCGAGCGCGGCCTCCCCCGCGTGGCCGAAGGGGGCGTGTCCCAGATCGTGGCCCATCGCGATCGCCTCGACCAGATCCTCATTCAGGCCGAGCGAGCGGGCGACCGTGCGCGAGATCGCCGAGACCTCGAGGGTGTGGGTGAGGCGGGTGC
>DAOKZF010000152.1:0-3057 GCA_035325785.1 Miltoncostaeaceae bacterium | reverse complement strand
CACCTGGGTCTTGTCCTTCAACCGACGGAAGGCCTTGCTGTGGATGATCCGGTCGCGGTCGCGTTGAAAGGCGGTGCGATACGGGCAGGGCTCCTCGGCCACCGCCCGGCGGGCGTCGCGGGCCCGGGCCGCCCGGGCGGAGAGCTCCGGCTCGCGCGCCCAGAGCCCCTCCCCCGCCGGCGCCCCGGGCCGCTCGCCCGCGTCGCTCATCGTCCCGCGCGGGCGGCGGAGCCGCTCATTGCGCGCCGAGCGCCGCGCGGGCGGCGGCGATCCGCGCGGTCTGCACCCGGAAGGGCGAACACGAGACGTAGTCGACCCCGGCCTGATGGAAGAAGGCGACCGAGTCGGGATCGCCGCCGTGCTCGCCGCAGACCCCCAGCTTGATGTCCGGTTCGACCGCCCGGGCCGCCGCGACGGCGGTGCGCACCAGGGCGCCCACCCCGTCGCGGTCGATCGTCTCGAACGGGTTGGTCTCGAGCACCCCGCGCTCCAGGTAGTGGCGCAGGAACTTGGTCTCGGCGTCGTCGCGGCTGAAGCCAAGGGTGGTCTGGGTGAGGTCGTTGGTGCCGAACGAGAAGAAGTCGGCGTGACGGGCGATGTCGCCGGCCACCATGCAGGCGCGCGGCAGCTCGATCATCGTGCCGACGCGGTAGTCGATGGTGGCGCCCCGCTCGGCCAGCACCGTCGTGCAGACGTCCACCACGGCCGCGCGCATCAGGCGCAGCTCCTCGGCGAAGCCGACCAGCGGAATCATGATCTCCACCTGGGGGGCAACGCCGGTCTCGGCCAGCACATCGCAGGCGGCGCGCATGACCGCGGCGGCCTGCATGCGGTACACGTCGGGCCATTCGATGCCCAGGCGGCAGCCGCGGGTGCCGAGCATCGGGTTGACCTCATGCAGACTGCGCACCCGCTCGATCTTCTCGTCCACCTCGGGGTCGGCCACCCCGGTGACCCGCGCGACCGCCTCACGGGCGGTCAGCTCGACCAGGCTCGGCAGGAACTCGTGCAACGGCGGGTCGAGCAGCCGAATCGTCACCGGCAACCCCTCCATCGCCCGCAGGATGCCGCGGAAGTCCTCCTCCTGGAAGACCCGCAGCCGGTGCAGGTGCTGCTCGCGCTCGCCGCTGTCGTTGGCGAGGATCATGCGGGTGACGATTTCGGCGCGCTCCTCGCCGCCGAACATGTGCTCGGTGCGGCACAGGCCGATCCCCTCGGCGCCGAAGGCGCGCGCCCGGCGGGCGTCCTCGGGGGTGTCGGCGTTCGTGCGCACCCGCAGGGTCCGCACGCGGTCGGCCCACTCGAGGATCCGCGCGAGGCGCGGGTTGTCGGGGTCGGCCTCCAGCAGCGGCGCCGCGCCGGCGTAGACGTGGCCCTCGGTGCCGTCGATCGTGATCAGATCGCCCTCGGCCAGCCGATGGCCGTCGACGTCGATCGTTCCGTCGCGGTGGAAGCGGATGGCCTCCACCCCGCACACCGCGGGGCGCCCCATGCCGACCGCGACGACCGCGGCGTGACTGGTCTTACCGCCGCGGGCGGTGAGGATGCCGCGAGCGGCGACCATGCCGTGGAAGTCGTCGGGGGTGGTCTCGTCGCGCACCAGGATGACGGCCTCCCCGGCCTGGCCGCGCCGTTCGGCCTCGTCGGCGGTGAACACGATCGCGCCGACGGCCGCCCCCGGAGAGGCCTTCACCCCCGAGGCGATCGGCGCGGCGGCCTTCGCGCGATCGAGCTGCGGCAGCAGCAGCTGGCGCACCTGGTTCGGATCGACCAGGTTGCGCAGGGCCTCCTGCTCGTCCACCAACCCCTCGTCCACCAGGTCGACCGCGACGCGCACCATCGCCTGGGCGCTGCGCTTGCCGTTGCGGGTCTGCAGCATGTGCAGTTCGCCGTCTTCGATCGTGAACTCGACGTCCTGCATGTTGCGGTAGGTTCGCTCCAGCAGGGCCATCGTTTCGACCAGCGCGGCGTAGGCCTCGGGCAGTTCCTCGCGCAGCTCGATCAGCGGGCGCGGGGTGCGGATGCCGGCCACCACGTCCTCGCCCTGGGCGTTGATCAGGAAGTCGCCGAACGGTTCACCCGCGGCGCCGGTGACGTTGTTGCGCGTGAACGCCACCCCGGTGGCGGAGCGCGGACCGGTGTTGCCGAACACCATCCGCTGCACGTTGACCGCGGTGCCCAGCTCGTCGGGGATGCGGTGCAGACGCCGGTAGTCGCGCGCCCGTTTGTTGTCCCACGACTCGAACACCGCCCGGATGGCCGCGTCGAGTTGGTCGCGCGGTTCCTGGGGGAACGGTTCGCCGCGATGGGTGGCGTAGATGTCCTTGTAGGTGTCGATCAGCTCGGCCAGGTCGTCCGCGCTCAGATCGATGTCCTGGCGCACCCCGCGGGCCTCTTTGAGCGCCTCGAGCGCCCCCTCGAAGTGCCGTTTGTCGACCCCCGAAACCACATCGCCGAACATCTGGATGAAGCGCCGGTACGAGTCGCGAGCGAAGCGCGGGTTGCCGGTGCGTTGAGCGAGCCCCTCGACGCTGGCGTCGTTGAGGCCCAGGTTGAGGACGGTGTCCATCATGCCCGGCATCGAGAACTTGGCGCCGGAGCGCACCGATACCAGCAACGGGTCGACGGGATCGCCCAGGCGCCGCCCGGCGGCGGCCTCGAGCGCCGCCACATGGGCGCTGATCTCATCGGCCAGACCCGCGGGAAACGCGTGCCCGGCGCGCAGGTATTCCATGCAGGCGGCGGTGGTCACCGTGAACCCGCCCGGCACGGGCAGCCCCAAGCGGGTCATCTCGGCCAGGTTGGCCCCCTTGCCGCCCAGCAGGTCGCGCATCGCGCGCGTCCCCTCCCCGAAGTCGTAGACCCGTTTGGGCGTCTCCTGCGGGTTCATGGGCGGCTCCTAACCGGGCAAACGATCAAAGTCGGCGACCCCCGCCAGGGCTGCGGCGGCCGCGTCGATCAGAGCGTATCGGCGGGCGCGGACACCGGGGTCCTCGGCGTTCACCAGCACGTCGGTGAAGAACCGATCGACCGCCTGGGCCAACGGACCGGCGGCGG
>DAOKZF010000151.1:0-4642 GCA_035325785.1 Miltoncostaeaceae bacterium | reverse complement strand
CAGACGGCCCGCCCGGGCCTGGGACAAACCGCCCATGAGGAGGGACGATGCGGATCGCGGTCGCAACCGATGAGGTGACCCCGCTGGCCACCGAGGTGGTTGGCGCGCTGCGCGAGGGCGGGCACGACCTGGAGCTGGTCGGCCCGCTGGCCGACGAGGAGCATGAGTGGGTGCGCGCGAGCGCCGAGGCGGCCCGTCGGGTGACGGCCGGGCGCTGCGAGCGGGCGGTGGTGCTGTGCTGGACCGGCACCGGGGCGGCGATCGCCGCGAACAAGATGCCCGGGGTCCGCGCCGCCCTGTGCGCGGACGCCGCCACGGCCCGCATGGCGCGCGAATACAACCACGCCAACGTCCTGGCGCTCTCGTTGCGTCTCACCGGGCTGCCGGTGGCGCGCGAGATCGTGGCCGCGTTTCTCGATGAGCCCGCGGGCGAGGACGATTTCACCCGGCGTAACCTCGCCGAGCTGGCCGAGCTGGAGGCGGTCGGATCGCTGGTCGACCTGGATTGGCCGGCGCCCGTCGCGCGGCCGGAGCTCTGGCTGGAGGATCTACCCGAGGGGACCGTCTTCCGCACGCCGTCGGTGGTGGTGACCGAGCAGGCGGTGATCTCCTACGCCCGCCGGTTCGACCCCCAGCCCTTCCACCTCGATCCACAGGCGGCGTGCGAGACCGTGTTCGGCGGGTTGGTGGCCAGCGGGTGGCACACGACCGCGATCATGATGCGGCTGTTCACCGATCACGGTCCCCGAATTCACGGTGGCCTGGTGGGCCTGGGCGTCGACGAACTGCGCTGGGGCGCGTTGCGTCCCCCGGTGGGTGTGCATATGGAGGGTGAGGTGATGAGCGCCCAGCCCTCGCGCAGCGGCAAACCTCGGGGGATTCTCAAGATGCGCGTGCGGATGGTGACCGCGCACGACGAGGAGGTTCAGTCGGGCCTCGTGACGATGCTGGTGCCGGCCCGCACCTGAGCGGTCCCGCTCAGGCGCTCAGAGACCGAACGCGCTGGGCAGCTGGTCGAGCGGCACGGTCCGGTCGACCTCGGGCATCACCACTCGGTCGTCGGTATTGAAGTCGCGCAGTTCGCCGGTGAACGTGACCGCGCTCGGCGCCGCGCCGGGGTGGGCCGCCGGCGCGCGCAGGGTGAGTTCCACCGCGCGCGGGAGCAGGTCGGCGGTTCCGATGGTCAGGTGGATCTGGCCGGTGAACCCGGCGAGGGCCCGCGCGTCGGAGGCCTCACCCAACAGCGGCGCGAGCGCCGTGCGCACCCGGCGTCGGTCGATCTCGCCCCTGCTGAGGACCGTCGTCGACCCATCGATCGTCTCGCCGGGGGCGACGGTCGGCCGTGCGATCCAGCGGGTGAGTTCGGGGTAGGCGCCCGCGAAGTCGAGGAAGGCGAGCGTCCGGCGGTCGATCTCCAGGCCGACGTCCTTGCCCATGGCGCTCAGGGCGACCCGATCGCCGTCGCGCGTCAGCCCGGCCTGCACGCGAATCGGCCAATCGGCGCCCTTCACCGACAGGTCGACCGCGGTCTGGGAGGGCGGACGCACCAGCCCCTCGCCCTTCACATCGATCGCGCCCCCGAGCCGGCGGTCGACGCGCGGGCCGAGCGAGGCGTTGCCCGTCAGCGTGAACTCCCCTCGAAATGCGCCGAGGTCGCGATAGGCGTCGGCGCTGGCGGCGAGGATCTCCCGCGGGCTCATGTTCGCGGTGCGGTCCGGCGGTGAGGACGAATCGCCGCCGCAGCCGGTCAGCAACCCGCCGACGCTCAGGATGCCGATGAGAAGGAGGAGAAAACGATGGGGCGGGCGCATTGCGGCGGTATAGCATGGCGCCGATGCCTCGACGAACGGACCGGCACCGACGGTGATGACCCTCCTGCCGGTGGGCACGGCCGCGGCGTTCGGCGGTGTCGACGAGGCTCAGAGCGCCTACCTGATCCGGGCGGGCGACCGGCGGATCCTGTTCGATCTCGGTTCCGGGGCGCTCGCGGCGTTGGCCGCCCACATGCCGCCCGAGGATCTCGATCTGGTGGTGATCTCGCACCTGCATCCCGATCACTGCGTCGATCTGCTTGGCCTGCGCGTTCACATGCGCTGGGGGCCGGGGATGGGGCGCACCCTCCCGGTGCTGGGGCCACCACGGTTGCCCGAGCGTCTGGCGGCCTTCTCGGGCGAGGCGCGGTGGGAGGACGCCGACGGGTTGCGTTTCGCGGCGCTCGCGCCGGGCGGCGGCGAGCGCGACCTGGGTGATGGTCTGCGTCTGTGCCACCGCGAGGTTCCGCATCTGCCGCCGACCCACGCGCTGCGGCTGGACCACCGTTCCGGCGCGTTCTGTTACGGCGCCGATTGCGCCCCCTCGTCGGCGCTGGTGGAGCTGGCATCCGGCTGCGACCTGCTGCTGGCGGAGTGCGCGTTCGGCGCCGAGGCGGTGCCCGACGGGGTGGCGCACCTGAACGGCGCGCGCGCCGGTCGGCTGGCGGCCGAGGCGGGTGTCGGTCGCCTGCTGCTCACCCACTGCCAGTTTCCCGATCAGCGCGCCCGGGCCGCGGCGGCCGCGCGGGAGTTCTTCGCCGGGCCGGTGGAATGGGCGCAACCCGGTGTGGAGATCGCCCTGTGATGGGCCGCCGTCGTTCCGCGCCCCGGGGACCGAAGGCCCTGGTGATCGCGATCGTTCTGAGCGTTCTGCTCCCCGGCTTGGGACATGTGTATCTGGGCTATCTGCCGCGCGCGATCATCTGGTTTGTCGGCATGGTGCTTCTTGCTCTGGTGATCGGTGGGGAGGCCGAAAATGCGTGGTTGGGCTGGGTGATGGGCGGAGCGATCGGGGCCTGTGCGGCGGCCGATGTGATCGTGTTGAGGTGTGCCGGGTAGAGTTGGTTTCGATGTCACGGATCGGACGAGCCTGATGATGTGGAACGCTTCGCCCGGCGCGGGGGCCGCCCAGGGCGAGGAGGAGCTGCGCATGCTGTGGCGCCGCTTCAAGGCGCACGGCGATGCCCTGGCGCGCGACCGTCTGATCCTCACCTATGCGCCCCTGGTGAAGTATGTGGCGGGGCGCATGAGCAGCGCATTGCCCTCGCATGTCGAGGAGACCGATCTCATCTCCTATGGACTGCTCGGTCTGATCGGTGCGGTGGAGCGTTTCGACCCGGAACGCAACATCAAGTTCGAGACCTATGCGGTGACGCGTATCAAGGGGTCGATCATCGACGAGCTGCGCTCGCTCGACTGGGTTCCCCGGTCGGTGCGCGCCCGGGCGCGTGAGATCGAGCGGGCCTCGGCCGAGTTGGAGCATCGCCTCAAGCGGGTGCCGACCGACGAGGAACTGGCCGCGGCGCTCGATCTAAGCATCGACGAGTTCCAGAACATCATCCCCCAGATCGCGAACTCGTCGATCGTGGCGCTGGACGAGATGTGGAACGTCAACTCCGGGGGCGAGCCGCTGGCGTTGATCGACACGATCAGCGACAGCCGCATGACCGACCCGTCGGATCTGCTCGACATCACCGAGCTGCGCGAATCCCTGGCCGACGCGATCGCGAACCTGCCCGAGCGCGAGAAGATCGTGATCGCCCTCTACTACTACGACGGGCTCACCCTGCGCGAGATCGGCGAGGTGCTGGGTGTGACCGAGAGTCGGATCTCCCAGCTGCACACCAAGGCGATCCTGCGCCTGAAGGGACGCCTGCAGGAGCAGCGCTCGTAGGCCTCGCGTGGGCCGGGGCCGCTCCCACATGCCGACGCCTCTTCATGTCGCCAGGCTGCTGGATGCGCTCGAGGCGCGCGCGCCCACCGCGCTCGCGGAGCCGTGGGACAACGTCGGTCTGCTGGTCGGTCGGCGTGCGCGGTCGGTGAGCGGGGTCCTGGTGGCGCTCGATTTGCGCGATGCGGTGCTCGATGAGGCCCTCGCGCGCGGCTGCGATGCGGTGCTGACCCACCATCCACCGATCTTTCCCCATCTGAACGCGGTCGATGACCAGCGGGCGCCGCTGGTGTTGCGCGCCGCCGAGGAGGGGATCGCGCTGATTGCGGCCCACACCAACCTCGATTCGGCGGCCGGCGGTCTGAACGATGTGATGGGCGACCTGCTGGGCATGGGCGAGCGGGCGCCGTTGCGTCCCGTCGCAGACGATCCCGCGGTCGGGCTGGGGCGCGTCGGGGCGGTGGAGGCTCGCTCGTTGGGCGAGCTGCTCGCCCGCGCGACGGCGGCCTTTGTGGGGCCGATCGTGCACACCGGCGAGCTCGAGCGGTCGGTCGGTCGGGTGGCCTGCTGCACCGGATCGGGTGGCTCGCTGATCGACGATGCCGTGGCGGTGGGCGCGGACCCGTACGTGACCGGCGACCTCAAGTGCCACGACGCCGACCGGTCCCCCACCTGTGCGTTGATCAGCATTCCGCACGCCTCGGTCGAGCGGGTGACGCTGGAGCGCTGGAGCGCCGGGCTCGCCGCCGATCTGGCCGAGCGGGGCGTGCCGCTTCACTTTTCGACGGTTGATACCGATCCGTGGCGGGCGGCCTGACTCGGTCTCTCGGTCGGTCGGGGGAGGGATTTTGGGCTCTTCGGGCATAGAAGTGGGTGACCGGCGGCCTGAATCGCCCTGGGTTTCTTGGAGTGTTCATCGTTTGGAAGCGAGGATGGACGC
>DAOKZF010000150.1:0-4651 GCA_035325785.1 Miltoncostaeaceae bacterium | reverse complement strand
AATAGGTCGCGTTGTATGCGCCGTACCGATATGGCGTCCCCGCCGCGTGAAATGCGTGAATCCCGATCAACTGCCAAGGAGACGTTTCCACGAGGCAGATGGCGAAGCCACCCGACCCCGCAACGTCGCACGCAGGGTTGGTTCCGGCCTTCGCTTCCTGGATGCCGCCCGCGACGATGAGCAGTGCTGCCGTCAAACTGAGCGCCGACCCGAGAAGTCCCCACTTCATCACCGGTCTCCCGCATTCCTGGAAACCAGCACCGGCCCGACACCGGACGTAATCTCCTTCGAGACAAGCGGTGGTGCGACGTGTTCGTCGTCGCAGGTCGTCGGAGCGGTCGGGTGATCGACCTGACAGTCGATCAGGGCCGATCCCGCCACCCTGAAGCCATCTGGGATGGTCCCATCGTCCGCGCGCACCAGCTGAGAGAAGGCCAGCATTTCCTCATCGGACCACGGGCCAGCCTCCACAGGACGCGGCGTGATCTCTTCGAAGATCGGCGTCACAATGTTGCCCGTCTGAACGTCATAGCCGTACGGCGCCATCAGACTGACGGTCACGCCGCCCTCCTCGGTTGCGGGCCGGACAACCTTGCCCGGAGCGAGCGGCTCAACGAGTTCCGCGCCCGTCGGAAGCGCACCCTGGCCAGCGGCGGCGTAGATCTCACCGATCGCCTCGGAATACGTCGTCCCTGGCGGGAACTGCAGTGCCGGCTGAATCTCAGCGTTATCGATGGTCCACGGCGCGGCAGGATAGATCGCAGGCGAGCGCCACGCCGTCTCATCGAGCGCAGCCGCAACCTCCTGAGCGTTGCCGTGCCAGTCGGGAGTCACAGCCGAGGACGGCTCTGATGACGCGCCCGCCGTGCCCCAGATGACCGCGCCCGCCGCCACAGCGGCGGCGATCGCTCCGGCCAGAGCGGTCCTGCGTCTCCCTCGAAGCGGTACCCCTTCGCCGATGTTCATGCTGTCTCCGATGAACGTCGTGTCCCCCACACGGATGCGGGATGTCACATGGGGTTACTCGCGAGGGGCGCCGACTGTTTCATCGGGATAGGCGTAATTGCCCGAGTCGGCCCCGGACCGGCAGATCGTCGCGAGATCCCGAAAGCCCCACACCGTCCTACGGACCACAGCCACTCCCCTATCAACCGCCCGCACAACCAACGGTGTCCTGAACGGTCGCAGCGACGACGCGCCGCAGGGTTTCTCAAGGGTCCACAAGGGCTTGCCGCCGGCCCATCAAGGAAGCCCGAGAAACGCCGGGAACCCGCTCGGTGAGCGGGTTCCCGGGTGATGGCGAGACCCGGATTCGAACCGGGGACACCACGATTTTCAGTCGTGTGCTCTACCAACTGAGCTATCTCGCCAGGCCCGCCGGTGGGCGGGTGTCGGAACGCTAAGGGCCCGCCGGACGGGAATCAACCCCGTCGCGGCCTCGCGCAACGCGCCGGTATCATGCCACGGATGCGTCGCACCCACCTCCGCGCCCTCGCCGGCGCCACCGTCGCCGCCGCGGCCCTCGGGCTCGCCGGGGCGTGGCAGGCGGGCGCCCAGAGCGAGCCGGCACTGAAGCTGCGGGTCACCTCGTTCGAGATTCTGCGCCAGGACACCCAAGATTCCGAGCCGCAGCACGCGTTCGTGCTGCGCCAGGGCGAGCGCTACCAATTCCGCATCCACTACCTCGTCTCCGGCGCGTCGCGCATCCGCACCGGACACACCTACGCCTTCGAGAACGCGACCACCGGCACGCGCGTCGATGTCACGTCCAGCACGTTCGACCCGGACAAGTCCGGCAGTTTCAACGAGTACTCGACCCGCGTGATTCCCGCCGACTGGGAACCGGGCGTCTACCGGGTGGTCTGGACCATGCGCGCCAGCGCCGTGCGGCGCACCTCGGCCTCCGAGGAGGGCGAGACCAGCTTCCTCGTCGCCGGGCCTCTCGGCCCCTGAGCCGGACCGCACACCGATCCCCCGCCCCCATCGGCACATGACCGTTACCGTGCCCCCACCCCCACCCTGACCAGGAGAAGAGCGTGGCCGCCCACCGCTACCTGTTGAACGAGGACGCGATCCCCACCCGTTGGTACAACATCGCGGCCGACCTGCCCACCGCTCCGCCGCCGCCGCTGCACCCGGGCACCGGACAGCCGGTCGGCCCGGACGACCTGGCGCCGTTGTTCCCGATGTCGCTGATCATGCAGGAGGTCAGCACCGACCGCTGGATCGAGATCCCCGACCCGGTGCGCGAGGTGTACGCCCTCTGGCGCCCGACCCCGCTGCATCGTGCCCTGGCGCTCGAGCGCGAGTTGGGCACCGACTGCAAGATCTTCTACAAGTACGAGGGGGTCAGCCCCACCGGCAGCCACAAACCGAACTCGTCGGTGGCGCAGGCGTACTACAACAAGATGGACGGCACCACGCGCCTGGCCACCGAGACCGGCGCCGGCCAGTGGGGCTCGTCGCTGGCGTTCGCCGGCGCCCGCTTCGGGCTGGAATGCAAGGTGTACATGGTGCGGGCCTCCTACGACCAGAAGCCCTACCGCCGCTCGATGATCCAAACCTGGGGCGCCGAGATCGTGGCCAGCCCCTCCCCCGACACCGCCGCCGGGCGGGCCGCCTTGGAGCAGGACCCGCACACCACCGGCAGCCTGGGCCTGGCGATCAGCGAGGCGGTCGAGGACACCGTGCAGCGCGCTGACACGCACTACGCCCTGGGCAGCGTGCTCAACCACGTGCTGCTGCACCAGACGGTCATCGGCCAGGAGGCCAAGCAGCAGCTGGCCGCCGCCGACGCCGACCCGGACGTGATCATCGGTTGCGTCGGCGGCGGTTCGAACTTCGCCGGCCTGGCCTTCCCCTTCCTGGCCGACGTGGCCGCCGGCGCGAAGAAGCGCATCGTGGCGGCCGAGCCGACCGCCTGCCCCACCCTCCCCCGCGGCCACTACGGCTACGACTTCGGCGACACCGCCATGATGACGCCGCTCATGCCGATGCACACCCTGGGCCACGGCTTCATCCCCGCCGGCATCCACGCCGGCGGCCTGCGCTACCACGGCATGGCGCCGCTGGTGTCGCACCTGGTGCACACCGGCCTGATCGAGCCGCGCGCCTACGATCAACGCGACTGCTTCGCCGCCGCGATCACCTTCGCGCGCACCGAGGGCATCATCCCGGCCCCCGAGTCGTCGCACGCGATTCGCGCCACGATCGATGAGGTGGAGCGGGCCCGCGAGGAGGGCGTCTCGCGCACCATCCTGTTCAACCTGTCGGGCCACGGTTTCTTCGACATGTCCGCCTACGACGCGTACCTGTCCGGCAGCCTGGTGGACGCCGAGTTGGACCAGTCGGAGTTGGACCGGGCCGCCAAGGAACTCGAGGGCCTGCCGACCCTCTGAGCCCCTCCACGGGGCGCGTGCCGCGGCGCGCGCCCCGCACCGGGCGGCTCAGTGGTGGCCGCCGCCGCCCGCGTCGCCCCGCCGGCGGGCCCGCTTGCGCACGCCGTAGGTGCCGTAGAGCAGCACCAGCCCGATCACCAGGTACGGAATGCCGAACAGGAAGCGGTTCTCCTCGAGGAAGAGCATGAACAGGATGCCGCCCACCGCGAACAGCGCCCCGATCAGATAGGTGAAGAAGATCGCGACCGGGCTCATGCGCCGTCTCCGTCGAAATGGTCGACGATCGCCGCGCTCACGGCCGGGATGAGCACCTGCCAGTCGGCATCGGGCTCCTTGGTGACGCTGACGAAGTTGGCCGTCAGGAAGACGTTGGCGATTCCGCCCAGGGAGTGAATGCGTGCCCCCAGGGGCGAGGTCGTCGGGTCGGATCCGGCGCGAAAGCTCTGGCTGCGTCCCTCCACCGCCGGACGGTCGAGGGTGAACTTGATCGCCGCCGGGTTGGGGGTCGGCTCGGGTTGAACGACGGTCATCGCGGGCGCTCACGCTCCGTGAGTTGCTGGGCGGGTCGATCGCCTACCGTAGCGCCCCCGTCCACCCGCCGAGCCGTTCACATGGCTAGTATGGCGCGGTTGCCGAACACCGATCACAGCGAGTCGCGCGCCCGCCTCGCCCACCTGCTGCGTGAGCACGCCCTGATCCGCGAATCGGTGGTGCTCTCGTCGGGGCGCCGCTCCTCGTTCTACTTCGACGCGCGTCAGGTGCTGCTCGACCCCGAGGGCGCTCTGCTGGCCGGCCGGCTGGCGTGGGAATTGCTCTCCCCGGGCGAACCCTCCGCGGTCGGCGGGCTGACGATGGGCGCCGACCCGCTGGTGTGCTCCACCAGCTATGCCGCGTGGGAGCAGGGGCGGCGGGTCACCGGGTTCTACGTGCGCAAGGCCGCCAAGAAACACGGTCTGCAGCAGTGGATCGAGGGCCCGTTCATCGAGGAGGGCACTCGAGTGGCGGTGGTCGACGACGTGCTCACCTCGGGCGGCTCGCTGATCACGGCGGTCGAGAAGGCCCGCCAGGCGGGCGGGGTGGTGGTGGGTGCGTTGGTGGTGATCGATCGGGACGAGGGCGGACGCGAGGCCGTCCAGGAGGCTCTCGGCGACGCACCGCTGCACGCCCTGTTCACCGGTCCGGAACTGCTGGAGAGCCCCACCGCGTGAGTCTGTGCGGGGGCCCCTCGGGGCGGGCGGTGGTCGTCCGCGTCT
>DAOKZF010000149.1:1163-4714 GCA_035325785.1 Miltoncostaeaceae bacterium | reverse complement strand
GCTTGCCCGGATCGATCAGGAAGGGCTGCCGATCCGTCTCGGCCCGCTCGAGGTCCACGATCTGCTCGACGATGCTCTCGCGCGCCATCGGGCCCACGGGCACGACCGTCCGGTCACGATCGACCGCGTCATCCCGGCGGGAGCGGTCGTCCTCGCGGATGCCGACCGAACGGCTCAGATCCTCGACAACCTGATCGCCAACGCCATCGGTCACGGCGCAGGTGGGATCGAGTTGTCGGCGTCCCTGCGGCCCGCCGAGGTGGTGATTGAGGTGCGGGATCATGGCCCGGGTTATCCGCCGGAGTCACTCCCCCACATGTTCGACCGTTTCGCCCAGGGCCCCGACGCGCGCGGCGGCGCGGGATTGGGCCTGGCGATCGTCGCCGCTCTGGTGTCGGCTCAGGGCGGAACGGTCGACGCGTGGAACCCCGACGGCGGAGCGGTGGCCGCGTTCACGTTGCCGCTGGCCTGAATGGGCGACCGCTCGGTGGGCCTTAGGAATCGGCGCGCAGGCGATATCCGGCGCCACGTACCGTTTCGAGTGTTGCCCGCCCAAACGGGCGATCGATCTTCTCGCGCAGGTAGCGGACGTACACCTCGATCACGTTGGATCGGTGTTCGTACCCGTGGTCCCAGGCGCCCTCGAGTATCTGCAGGCGCGTGAGCACCCGACCCGGGCTGCGCATGAACACCTCCATGATCTGGAGTTCCTTCGCCGACAGCTCGATCGGCGTTCCGGCGCGCGTGAGGCTGCGTGCGGCCAGATCCATCACCAGGTCACCGACCACCAGGCGCTCGGGGGCCCGCGCCGGGGGCCGGCGTGCCAGCGCGTGCAGTCGTGCCACCAATTCTCCGAAGTCGAACGGCTTGACCAGATAGTCGTCGGCGCCGATCCGCAGGCCGGCGATCCGGTCGTCGACCGCGTCGCGCGCGGTCAGCATCAGGATCGGAATATCCACACCGGTTTCACGCATCCGCCGGCAGGTGTCGAACCCATCGATCCCGGGGAGATTCACATCCAGGCAGACGACGTCGTAGGGCGTGGTGGCCGCCATCCAGAGGGCGTCCTCGCCACGCTCGGCGGCATCGAGGAGCAGTCCCTCCGCGCGCAGGCCCGCGGCGATCAGATCGGCGAGCGGCGGCTCATCTTCGATCACCAGGATCCGCATAAGCGATGTCATGGTATCGGCGCCGGGGCCCACGGCGGCCGATGTGTGCGACCCGCCGCGGCCCGCCCGTCAGCCGGCGGCGGTCTGCGGCTCGGCGTAGCGCGCCACGGTGAAGCCGATCAGCACGGGCACCTGAATGGCGTAGACCGCCAGCGAGAGGCTCAGCACGAGCAGCGGCCCACCGCGCAGGCCGTTGTGCAGGAAGACGTACTCGATCATCCCGGCGCTGATCGCGTACCAGAGCAGCGCCCAGCCGCCGACCACGAGGAAGCTCTGCCGGTTGAAGTCGCGCGCGAGGGCCAGGGCGATGAGGTTGGCCACCAGCACCAGGAGCGAGAGCGCCAGCAGCACGCTGGGGAAGGCGAGCGGCACCTCGCCGGGGATGTGGGCCGCCAGGTAGATGCCGCCGACGATCACCAGACCGAGCGACACCATGCCCAGCAGCGTCACCGGGGGCAGGCGGCGGGCGTTCATCCGCTGGCCAGCTTGGTCATGATCACCAGGGTCGCCACCTGCAGGGCGCCGGTGATGCCGCTGGTGTAGATGAACCGCTTCATCAGCCGCTCGATGATGACCGGATTCGGCCGGGGTTTCTTCATCTCCACCAGCACGGCGATGTTGGCCGGTTCCAGCAGCCCGAGGGCGATGATCGCCATGATGCCGACCACGATGTAGCTGGCGACGATCCACCCGTGCAGGGGATAGTTGGAGCTGATGGTCCCCATGGTGGCGCCCAGCTGCCAGCCGGCGGCCAGGGTGACGGTGACCACCGCGGGCATGATCAGCACCATCTTGGGCATCAGCCGCATCGCCAACTCGATCCGCGCGGGTGGCGACATGCGCCCCATGATCGGCCCAATCACGAAGCCCATGAACAGGTCGACGATCGTCCAAGCGGCGCCGAAGGCGACGTGCAGGAACACCAGCAGCCACAGGTTGGTGTTGGCGATCGCGTAGATCAGCACGCCGAAGAGCACGACGAGGAACGGCAGGCCGGCGAGCGGGACGACCTGGAAGTCGAGGCGCGTGTCGGTGGCTGCCGGGGGACCGTGAACCGCTGGGCTCGCCTCGGCCATGACCCAGTGAATCTATACCCGCCCCCGGTGGATCGCCCACCCCTCGCGCGCACGCTTAACGCGCGCGGCGCACCACCAACGGCTCGCTCGCCCCGGCGGCCTCGCCCTCACGCACCTCGGGCAGCTCGGGTCCCTCGTCAACCTGCGCGGATGCGCCGGTCAGGGGCGCCGGCGGGCCGATGAGCGCGTCGGGCCGGGGCGCCGACCACCGCTCGACCGGGGCGCCGATCGGCAGACCGTGCCCGGATGGGCCGTTGGGCAGCAGGGCCAGGTTGACACCCGCGACCACGGCGAGGCTCGCCGCCGCGGCGGCCAGGTGGCGGCGCACTCTGCGCGTCGCGTTCATCGAATCCCCCTCACTCGGCGGTGAATGGCAACGTGCCCGAGGGAAGCAGCCCATGGTGAGAATCGTGTGAGGACGACGCCCCGTCCGGTTGGCATCCGGTTACCGACCGAGCCCAAATCGCCGAAAGGTGCCCTCCCGGGAGCGGGCCTACGCGCGCAGGCGGGCGACCTTCCGGCGCAGGAACGGCTCGTCGACGATGTACTTGAACACCTTGCGCCCGTTGAGGAACCCGACCGGGATCTCGGTGCGCCAGCGGGCCTCCAGATCGGGATCGCGTTCGATCGATTCCCAGCGCAGGTCGAGGTTCAACTCGGGGGCGAGGCGTTCGAGCGCCGCGTGGGCGTCGTCGCACAGGCTGCAGCCGGAGGCGGTGTAGACCAACAGCTCCAGCGGCGCGCCGGGCGCGGGGCCCTGTGGGGCGGGCGACGGTTCGGGGGCGCTCATGCGCCGCACGCTAGCAACGCGCCCGACCGTTCTACTCCCCGACCGCGCGGGCGGCAGGGGGCCCGCCCCGCCGGGTGGAGGTCCGGCGGGGCGGCGGGGGTGGTGCGACTCACACGGGTGAGGATCAGTCGGGCTGGTCGACCTGGGCCGAGAGCACCTTGGCGGTGCCGGCGTCGATCTTCAGTTCGTGCTGGGTGCCGTCCTTGGTGATCACCTCGACCTCCCAGACGGCGTTGCCGTTGTCGTTTTCCAGTTGAGCCTCAGTGACCCAGCCGGGCACCTTCGCCAGAGCGGCGGTCTCGGCCTGGGCCGCGTTCACCTTGGCGCTCTGAGCCAGCTTGAGCGTCTCGGCGGCCTCGGCGGCCTCCTGTTGGCGGTCGGTTGCCGACTCGCCGGCCCCCTCTCGTTCGTTGTCGGCGTGCTCGTCTCGGGCACCGTCGGTGCGCTCGCCGTGCTCGGCGCCCGTGGGCAGTTGGATGCTGGATGAGCCCGGGGCGAGATCGTGGGTGTCGGCGG
>DAOKZF010000149.1:0-1153 GCA_035325785.1 Miltoncostaeaceae bacterium | reverse complement strand
CGTGTTGTCCATCTCGGTGACGGTGCGGGTCACCGCGTGGCGGAACACGTGCCCGGGTACGAACTGCTCGAAATGGAGTCCTGCCATGTCTATCCTCTGATGTCCTGGGTCGGGGTGGCCGAGGCCTCCCCGGGGAGCGGCGCGGGCGCCGCGTTGCTGTTCTGCTGGGCGAGCGCGAGCCCGGCGCCGCCACCGGCAACCAGCGCCGCGGCGCCGACGGCCAGCCACCGCTTGCCGGTCCTGGTGATCGTCGTCATGCTCCCTCTCCTCTCGTGTGGTCTTTCCGGTGTCACCGGAGTGCCTGCGAGGAAAGCGATCGTGGATGAGAGGCCGATGAGAAGGCGCTCGCCGATGGTTGAGGCCGGGTTAACGGGATGCTCGCGCGATGCGTCTGCTGGTCGTTGAGGACGACCCGAAGCTGGCCGCGTTGGTCGCCCGCGGGCTGCGCGAGGAGGGGCTGGCCTGCGATGTGGCCCCGACCGGCGAGGAGGCCCTGTGGCGCGCAGGGGCGGTCGACTACGGGGCGATCCTGCTCGATGTGATGCTGCCCGTGATCGACGGGTTCGAAGTCTGTCGACGGTTGCGCGCGGCGGGGGTGTGGGCCCCGGTGTTGATGCTGACCGCCCGCGATGCGATCGAGGATCGGGTGGCGGGGCTGGACGGCGGAGCCGACGACTATCTGGTGAAGCCGTTCGCCTTCGACGAGCTGCTGGCGCGCGTGCGGGCGCTGGTGCGTCGCCCGCCGGCGGCCCGCCCGGCGGTGTTGAGCGTCGGCGACCTGACGCTCGATCCGGCCACCCGCACGGTGTGTCGGGGCGATGCGCCGATCGAGCTGACCGCCACCGAGTTCGCCCTGTTGGAGTTGTTCATGCGCCGCCCGGGGCGGGTGTTCTCGCGCCTGGAGCTGTTGGAGGGCGTGTGGGACGGCGGTTATGAGAACCGCTCGAACATCGTGGATGTGTACGTGGGGTATCTGCGGGCGAAGATCGACCGCCCGTTCGACACCGCGTCGCTCGAGACGGTTCGCGGGGTCGGTTACCGGCTGCGCGGGGAGGGGTGATGTTCGCGCGGGTGCCGTTGCGCCTGCGCCTGACGGCCGCCTTCGCTCTGGCGATGACCGCTCTGGTGGTGGTCGCGGGGGTGGTCGCGCACG
>DAOKZF010000148.1:0-4741 GCA_035325785.1 Miltoncostaeaceae bacterium | reverse complement strand
CGTTGGTACAGGTCAAACGTCTCGCCCAGACGGGTGAGCGGCCAGAGCAGGCGCTGGGTCATGAACACCAGGACGGAGAAGAAGCCGACCGCCAGGTGCCCGTCGATCGTCATCCGCCCGCCGACCAGCAGCGTCAACGTAAAACCGGCCAGGATCGCCATGCGGATGAGGGGGACGAAGGCCGATGAGAGAGCGATCGCCCGCCGGTTCGTCTCGCGGTACAGCTGCGAATCGGCGTGCACCCGATCGGCCTCCCGCCGCTCCGCGCCGAAGGCCTTGATGGTGGCGATCCCGCCGAGGTTGTTGGCCAGGGTGCCCGAGAGGCGGCCGACCGAATCGCGCATCGCGCGGTAGCGCGGCTCGAGGCGTCGCTGGTAGAGGAATGAACCCCAGACGATCAGGGGAATCGGCAGGAAGGCGAGCAGCGCCAGCAGCGGGGAGGCAACCAGGAACATCACCCCCACCACCACGATGTTGGTGAGGGTGAGGATCAGGGCGGTGGCCCCGACGTCGAGGAAACGCTCCAGTTGGTTGACGTCGTCGTTGAGGATCGCCAACAGTCCGCCGGTGCTCTGGTCCTCGAAGTAGGCCAGATCGAGATCCTGCACGTGGCGGTAGGCATCCATGCGGGCCTCGTGCTCCACGGTCTGGGCGAGATTTCGCCATAGCAGTTGGTAGCCCCATTCGCTGGCCGATTCGGCCATCCAGGCGACGGCGTTCACGATCGCCAGCAGCACCAGCTGGCCCCAGCGGCTCTCGACCCCGGTGAGCCCCGCGACGAACGAATCGTTCGCGTTCACCACGACGTCGATGGCGATGCCGATCAGGATCTCGGGTACGACATCGCACAGCTTGTTGATGACCGTGAGCACGATCGCCCACAGGGTGCGCGCCCGGTGGCGATGCATGTAGCGCCACAGACGCAGCAGCGGGGCGGTCTCGTCGGTCGACCTGGCGGCGCGCGACGGGGTGACTGGTCGGTCGATGGCGATCTGAGATCTCTATCACCGAGCGTGCGCCGGTGCCCTCGACGCGGCGTTTCCTGAGCGGCGCACGGCGAGAAGTCTCTAGCCGCACCCCCCTGCGGCATTCCCGAAACGGACCGATGCAGTGAGCACTCGACATGACGTCGACGGGCCAACGGGAGCACATGATGGGCGCGCGGGAGATCACAACGAGGCGGCGGACCATCCGACGGATGATCGGCGCATCCGCGGTAATCGCGGCAACGGCCATGCTCGTCGGCTCTCCGGGCGCCCAGGCCGCCCGGTCGGCGGCGGCCCCCGCCTGCGCGAACGCCGACGCCCAGCCGGGGACCGTCAGCCCCGGCGCCCTCGCCGACGCCACGGTCTGCCTGGTGAAC
The DNA here is from genome assembly GCA_035325785.1 of Miltoncostaeaceae bacterium. Lineage (GTDB taxonomy): Bacteria > Actinomycetota > Thermoleophilia > Miltoncostaeales > Miltoncostaeaceae > JAVJSF01. Next base: position 3,378 of record DAOKZF010000148.1, on the reverse strand, counting down.
CGGGTGCGGGCCGCCCACCGCCTGCCGCTCCTCACCCGCCAGAAGCAGTTGGACAGCTTCGCCAGCGGCTTCGCCCGCCAGATGGTCAGCCGCAAGTTCTTCTCACATGATGTGCCCGGCGGCCCGACCTTCGCGTCGCGCGCGCGGGCGAGCGCCTATGCGCGCGGCGCCCGCACCATGCCGATGATGGGCGAGAACATCGCCTGGGCGACCGCCGAGCTGGCGACGCCCGCCGAGATCGTGACCGCCTGGATGAACTCCCCCGGGCACCGAGAGAACATCCTGCGTCGCCAGTTTCGGGAGATCGGCGTCGGGGTCTCGTTGGCCGCTCCGGAAGCCGGATGGGGTCCCGCCGACGGGCCGGCAACCTACGTGCACAGCTTCGGCGTCCGGGTCGCCAAGGCGTCGGCCAAACGGGCCCGTCGCTGAGGGCGGATCGGACCGGCGGGGCGGTGGCCCGTTCCCACCGCCCCGAGTGCGTGTCACGACATCGTGCCGCGACCGGCGGGGTGATTCTCTGACGCCGCCCCGGCGCGTCCCTCGCGCAGCCAGCGGCGCCCCTCGATGACCGCCGGCGCGAGGAGGGCGAGACCGATGCACACCAGCCACTGAGCCCCGGTCAGCCGGACGGTCAGCAGGTTGCGCTGCAGGATCGACAGTTCGGTGCACAGCACGATGATCACCACCGGGATCGCCAGCAGCTTGACCGCCGGGAGCACCGGCTGAGCGAAACAGCTTCCGTGCTCGCGCCGGCAGACGAAACCCACCCCGACGGTGGCCAGGGCGAGCACCACGAAGGTCATGGTCATCGAGACGCTCGCGGCGTCGGGGTGCAGATCATCCGGGCCGAACAGCAACGGTCCGAGCGCGGCGAGGAACATCACGATGCCGTGGATCACCCAGTCGACCACCGCGCGACGATTGGTGATCGTGATGCGCGGATCGCGCGGGGGGCGCTCCATCACCCGCGGATCACCCGGATCCTGGGCGATCACGATCACCGAGAAGATGCTGATCGCGAAGCTCAGGAACAGCACCATCAGCGGGGTGAGGGCGACGCCGTCGTTGATGTTCGCGGCGCTCGCGGTGAGGAACAGCAGCACCAGCGCCAGCAGCTGAGTCATCTGGTATCGCACGTAGGAGACGATGCGCCCGTAGATGTTGCGCCCCAGCTCGACAGCGTGCACCAGCGTGCCGAAGTTGTCGTCGGTGAGGATCATGCGGGCCGCCTGTTTGGTAACCTCGCTCCCGCTGCCCATGGCCACCCCGATGTCGGCCTGTTTGAGGGCCGCGGCATCGTTGACGGCATCGCCGGTCATCGCGACCACCGCGCCGCCCTCCTGCATCACCCGCGCCAGACGCAGCTTGTCCTCCGGGGTGACCCGCCCGAACACGTGCAGTTGCGGGAGCCGTTCGGCCAGTTCCTCGTCGCTGAGCGCCGCCAGTTCGGCGCCGGAGATCGCCCCGGGGCCCAGCCCGAGTTCCTCGCCGATCGCCCGCGCGGTGACGGCGTGGTCGCCGGTGATCATGCGCACGTCGATACCGGCGGCGTGGGCGGTTGCGACCGCCGCCTTCGCCTCGGGGCGCAGCGGATCGATGATGCCCACCATGCTCACGAAGGTGAGCTCTCCCACCGCGCCCATCGGGTCCGCGCGCACCTGTTCCAGTTGGTCGTCGTCGAACACGCGCACCGCGAAGGCGAGCACCCGCAGGCCGTCGGCACCCATCCGTTCGTTGGCGGCACCGATGCGCTCGCGGTCGAGGGGCATCGGTGGGCCGATCGCGGTGCCCTCGTGCGCGCAGCGGTCGAGCACCACATCGGGGGCCCCCTTGACCAGCATCACCAGCCGTTCGCGGTCGCCCAGAGGCACCCGGTGGAGGGTCGCCATGAACTTGTAATCCGAGTCGAACGGCACCTCGGCCAGACGCGGATAGAGGCGCCGGCTCTCCTCGGCGTCGACGCCGAGCTTGGCCGCCAGCACCACCAGGGCGGCCTCGGTGGGATCGCCCACCACCTCGCCGGCGTCGCTGACGGTGGCGTCGCTGGCCAACACCAGCCCGTAGCCCAGGCGGGTGAAGTCGGGCGTCGCGACGCCGGCCGGTGCGCGAATCGCCCCGTGGATGCTGTAGCCCTCGCCCTCCACGTGGAACCAGGTGCCACCGGCGTACAGGCGGGAGACCATCATCTGGTTGAGGGTGAGCGTGCCGGTCTTGTCGCTGTTGATCACGCTGACCGCGCCGAGGGTTTCGACATCGTTGAGGCTGCGCACCAGGGCCTTGGTGCGGGCCAGCTCGCTCGCGCCGCGCGAGAGCATTCCCTGAACGAAGGTCGGCATGCCGGTGGGGATCGCCGAGATCGCCATCGCGATCCCCAGCAGCAGCACCGACTCGACCGGCAGGCCACGCGCGATACCCACCACCACGATCACCGCGACCGCCCCCCAGGCGATGATGCCGATCACGCGGGTGAGGAACCCGAGCTCGCGCTGCAGGGGCGAACGGGTGCGGGAGATCGCGCCGAGCATCTGGGCGATGCGCCCCATCTCGGTGCGCATTCCGGTGGCGGTGACCACGGCGGTGGCCGTGCCGCGCGTGACGAGGGTGTTCTGAAAGAGCATGTTGGTGCGCTCGGCCAGCGGCGTGTCGGGGTCGGGGAGCACGCCGGGGCTCTTGGCGATCGGGGCGCTCTCGCCGGTGAGGGCGGCCTCCTGCGTTTCGAGGGTCGCCGAGCGCACGAGGCGGGCATCGGCGGGCACCAGATCGCCGGCCTCCAGTTGGATCAGGTCGCCGACGACGATCTGGGCCGCCGGAATGAGGCTCGCGCCGCCGTCGCGCACCACGCGGGTCTGGGGCACCTGGATCTTCGCCAGGCCGTCGACGCTGGCGCGGGCGGCGAGGTCCTGGCGGGTGCCGAGGATCACGTTCAGGCCGAGCAGCAACAGCAGGATGATCGCCGCCGCGGTCTGGCCGATGACGAACGAGGCCGCGGTGACCGCGATCAGCATCATGTTCATCGGGTCGCGCAGTTGCAGGGCGCCGACGGCGATCAGCGAGGGCTGCGCCTCGGCGCGAATGCGGTTCTCCCCGTCGCGCCGCAGTCGCTCCCCCGCCCGGTCGGCGCTCAGGCCGTTCTGTGGGTCGCTGCCCAGGCGCGCCGCCAGCGCCTCAACCGATTCGCTGTGGGGTGGCGGCTCGGCGACCTGCGGGGACGGCTCGGTCATGGGTTTCTCGCGAGGTTCGGCGTGGATGGCCTCGTGCGCGCGCGGCGGGCGAGGACGTCACGCTACGCCTCGCTCGGGCCGCTCACCAGAGCCCGAATGGATCCGGCGGGAGGGCCGGGTGATCAACGATCGGGATGACCGCGCGCAACCCGGCGGC
>DAOKZF010000147.1:0-4760 GCA_035325785.1 Miltoncostaeaceae bacterium | reverse complement strand
CCGCCGGCCTCTTCCAGCTGGGCCTTGAGGGCCTCGGCCTCTTCCTTGTTGACGCCCTCCTTGATGTTGGACGGCGCGCCGTCCACCAGCTCCTTGGCTTCCTTCAGACCCAGGCCGGTGGCCGAACGGACGACCTTGATCACCTGGATCTTCTTGTCGCCGGCGCTGTCCAGGCTGACCGTGAACTCGGTCTGCTCGGCGGCGGCGGCACCGGCACCCTCACCGCCGGCGGCCGGGGCGGCGGCCACGGCGACCGGAGCGGCCGCGGTCACGCCGAAGGTCTCCTCGAGCGCCTTGATCCGCTCGGACAGCTCCAGCACGGAGATGCCCTTGAGCTCCTCGATCCACTCCTCGGTGGTCATTGCCATGTGATGCTCCTATTTCTGCAGGTTCGAAAGGGGTGTGGCGAGGCCTGGGTTTCAGGCGTCCGCCGGGGTCTCGGCGGCACGCTGCGCGTGGAGGGCGCCCAGGGAGCGCGCCAGACCACCGATGAGGTTGTTGAGGCCACCGGCCAGGCCGGTGAGCGGGGACGCGATGCCGCCGGCCAGCTGGCCGAGCAGCTGCTCGCGCGACGGAAGCTTCGCCAAACGGGCGATGTCGTCGGTCGACAGGGCCGCCCCTTCGAGCAACCCGCCCTTGATGGTGAAGCCGTCGTGGGCGGCGGCGAAGCTGTCGAGCGCCTTCGCCGCGGCCGCGGGATCGCCCGCGATCCACGCGATGCCGGTCGGGCCCACCAGGTGCTCGACCAGTTCCTCACGACCGGTGGCCTGGGCGGCCCGACGCGCAAGGGTGTTCTTAATGACGGTGAACTCGGTCTCGCTGGCGGCCAGGTTGATGCGCAGTTCGGCCAGCTCGCGGACGGTCAGTCCACGGAAGTCCGCCGCGACCAGTGTGTCGGTCGCCTCGAGACGCTCGGTCAGGGCCTGGAGCGCTGCGGCTTTCTGTTCTCGGTTCAGGGTGTCACCTCCTCAGGTGTTGGCCGTACCGGTGGGGCAGATCGCGGCACCCCCGCACATGGGGGTCGCTCCCTGAACGCTACGCCAACCTGGCACGGGATCCGCCACTGGCGGTTTGAGGCGGCGAACCGCCCCCGTGGATCTTTGGTCGGGTGTTTCTGTGAGCCGGCCGCGCCTAGGCGGACTGCTCCTCGTCGGAAACCGCGGTCGGGTTGGCGGTGTCCAGCCGGATGCCGGGGCCCATCGTCTGGGCGAGCGTGATCGACTTGAGGTACTTGCCCTTGGCGGCCGCAGGCTTCACCCGAACGATCTCGTCCATCACCGCGGTGTAGTTGTCGATCAGCTGGGCCTCGTCGAAGGAGCGCTTGCCGATACCCAGGTGCACGATGCCGGTGCGGTCGGTGCGATATTCGACCTTACCCGCCTTGACCTCGGTGACGGCCTTGGCGACGTCCATCGTGACGGTGCCGGTCTTGGGGTTCGGCATCTTGCCCGAGGGGCCGAGGATCCGGCCGAGCTTGCCGACGACGCCCATCATGTCCGGCGTGGCGATCGCGACGTCGAAGTCGTCGAAGCCCTCCTGGATGCGCTGGGCGAGGTCGTCCCCACCGACGACGTCCGCCCCGGCCTCCTCGGCCTCACGGGCCTTGTCGCCCTGAGCGAACACCGCCACGGTGACGGACTTGCCGCTGCCGTGCGGCAGGCTGATCGTGCCGCGCAGCTGCTGGTCGGCGTGGCGCACGTTCACGCCCAACCGGATGTGCAGCTCGACCGTCGGGTCGAACTTGGTCAGCTCCTGCGACTTGATCAATCGGACCGCCTGCAGCGGGCTGTAGACCCGCTCGGTGTCGATTTCGGATCGCGCCTGCTGGTAGCGCCTGCCGTGCTTCGCCACCCTGTTCCTCCTACTCCGCGTCGACGGTCACGCCCATGCTGCGCGCCGTCCCCGCGATGATCCGCATGGCCGACTCAACATTGGTGGCGTTGAGGTCGGGCAGCTTGGTCTCGGCGATCTGACGCAGCTGGTCGCGCGACAGGTTCGCCACTTTGTCCTTCTGGGGCTCCGCGCTCCCCTTGTCGATCCCCAGGGCCTGGCGGATCAGAACCGCCGCCGGGGGCACCTTCGTGATGAAGGTGAAGGAACGGTCCTCATAGACCGTCACCTCGACCGGAGTGATCGTGCCGTTGCCGGCCTGAGTCTGCGCGTTGAACGCCTTGCAGAACTCCATGATGTTGATGCTGGCGCCACCAAGGGCGGGACCGACCGGCGGCGCGGGAGATGCCGCGCCGGCGGGGATCTGAAGCTTGATGACCTGCAGGACCTTCTTCGCCATTCCGTCCTCTTCGCGCCGCTAGCTGATCTTCTTGACCTGGTCGAATGAGAGATCGGCGGGAGTCTCGCGACCGAAGATGCTCACGAGCACCTTCAGACGACCCAACTCCGGCTTGATCTCCGCGATCTCTCCACTGAACTCCGAAAGGGGTCCGGAGATGATCTTCACGCTGTCGCCGACCTCGAAATCCGCCTTGACCCGCGGGCGAGTCTCGGGGGCGACGTTGAGCAGGCGGTCGACCTCGGCCCTGCTCAGCGGAACCGGTTCGTTTTCGCGGCCACCACCGCCGACGAATCCGGTCACACCCGGTGTGTTCTGCACCAACCAACGTGCGTCGGCGGTCATTTCCATCTCGATGAGCACGTAGCCGGGTAGGCGCCGTTTCTCGCTCTGGACCTTCTGGCCGTCCTTGTTGGTCTCCACCACCTGCTCGGTCGGGATCACGATCTGGCGCACCTTGTCGCGCTGCCCGAGCGAGATCAGACGGTGTTCAAGGTTGGTCTTGACCTTCTTCTCGTGGCCGGAATAGGTGTTGATGACGTACCAGCGGAACACGGAACCTCGAAATCAGAAGAGGGAGTCGATGAGACGGCTGAAGACGGCGTCGAGCGCCGACAGGTAGGCGGCGACGATCGCGACCACGACCAGCACGATGGCGGTGGATTGGGCGAGCGCGTTGCGGTCGGGCCAGCTGACCTTGCGCATCTCGGCCACGACCTCGGAAAAGAAGCGCGTCCCCTTGCGCTCGGCGGCGACCGCCTTGGTGTAGCTGCCCGCCTTTTCCGGCTTGCGCCGACCGGGAGGGTTTGGCTTGGGGTTCTGAGGCGCTTTTGAGGCCGCGCGCTTACGCGGTGTGCTTTTGGGCGCTCGGGCTCCGCCCGGGCCCGGCTCGTCGCCGTCCGCCGGGCCGTCCTGCCCTCGCGCGGGTCGGATGCGTGCCATCAGCTCGTCTTCGTCAGATCAGTGATCGGGGCCCGTACAGGGCCGGAGGGACTCGAACCCCCAACCCCCGGTTTTGGAGACCGGTGCTCTACCAGTTGAGCTACGACCCTACGGGGAACCCGGACGACACAGGGCCGTCAGCGGGTTTCCTTGTGCGGAGTGTGCTTCCCGCACCAACGGCAGTACTTCCGGAACTCGATGCGATCCGGTGTGTTCCGCCTGCTTTTGTTTGTCTGGTAGTTCCGATGCTTGCATTCTTCACAAGCCATCGTCACTGCAATGCGCTGGCCTGTTGCCACAGGTCGACGCCTCCGGTCGTTTGACGGGCGGCGAAGAGTACCACATCGCCGCCGGCCGGCGGGCCGCCGGCGGGCGACACCTTAGCGCCGGTGGTGCAGGCCCGCACGACGCAACCGCGCCGCCGGCGTCTGGGCGGCCGCGGCCTCGGCGTCGGCGGCCGCCCGCAGCAGCCCGACCGCGGCCTGCTGAAGGTCTCTCCCGGTCGCGAGGCTGACCGGTTCCACATTCAGGGCCTCGGCCAGGCGCCGGTACTCCCCCACCAGGGGGCCGCGGGGCGCCCCGTTCGGAGAGCCGGCGCAGCGCGCGCGCTGGCACAGCTGCTGCACGGCTTCGACGGTCGGTGGTTCATTCGCCGGTACACGCCTCATCACATAACCGCTCTCTGGAGTCCCGACGCTGCGGTGCGCCGGAGGGGTCGATATGCCCGCGGACCGCGGGCAGAAGTCGCACAGAGACATTCGGCCGAATTTCTCCGGAGCTTGACCCCCTATCGAGAGGGGCGGCGCTGTGGTCTAGTGAGCGCATGGACGACGAGCTCGATCTGGGAGAGGCGGCCGAGTACATCCTGGCCCAGCGCCGCGGCCTGGACGAGGACTTGGTCTGGGGTGTGCTGCGCGAGCTGGGCGGCCCCCCTGAGCGCGCCAACGAGGCGCTCGCCCTGTCGCTGTTGGCGACCGTGCGTCCGGACATTCGCAAGCGCGACGCCAAGCGCGTGCTGCGCGAATGGCGCGCCTATGCGGAGTTGGCGCGCGAATCCGATTGGGACGACGAGTACGACGACGTATGACCGGCCGGGGCAGGGGTCGCCCAACACGCCAATGTCGATAAGCTGAGCTCATGTTCCGCGCGCCGACCGACCGGTTGTTCGCCGAGCTGTTTCCCGCAGGGCACCGCGGCAGCTCGCCCCAGGCACGCGCGCCGGTGGACGTGTACATCGCCGAGAGCGACCCGCCCTCGCTGGTGGTGGAACTGGCGGTCGCCGGCGTCGACCCCGGCGAGGTCGACATTTCGTTGCACGAGGGCGTGCTCAGCGTGCGCGGCACGCGCCGACGCGACGACCGCAACGGCCGGCGCCACTACCAACACGCCGAGATCCCCTGGGGACCCTTCGAGCGACGCATCCGCCTGGCGGTGGCGGTGGACGAGACGGCCGCCCAGGCGAACTTCGAGCAGGGGATCCTGCGGGTGCGGGTACCGCTGCGCGCGCGCCCGCCGGCCCAGCGGATCG
>DAOKZF010000146.1:4461-4765 GCA_035325785.1 Miltoncostaeaceae bacterium | reverse complement strand
CCGCCGAGCGGATCGCCGAGGCGCTGGCCGATGAGCCCGGGGTGCGCCTGGGCGGCGGGGCCGCGGTGGGAGCACAGATCGGCGGGATCGTGAGCGCCGACCTGGCGCGGGCCGAGCTGATCGCCTTCCCGATCATCTTCCTGCTCTCGGTGTGGGTGTTCCGCGGGTTCGTCGCCGCGCTGCTGCCACCGTTGATCGGCGCGTTGGTGATTTTCGGGGGGTTCCTGGCGGTGGGGCTGTTGAACACCATCACGCCGATCTCGGTCTACGCCCTCAACCTGGTGATCGGCCTGAGTCTGGGGTT
>DAOKZF010000146.1:4027-4451 GCA_035325785.1 Miltoncostaeaceae bacterium | reverse complement strand
CGATCGACTACAGCCTGCTGGTGGTCTCGCGCTACCGCGAGGAGATCGCCGCCGGTGAGCCGGGGCGGGCGGCGCTGGAGCGCACCCTGCATACCGCCGGGCGCAGCGTGGTCTTCTCGGCGGTCACCGTGGCGGCGGCGCTGGCCGGCCTGATGGTCTTCCCCCAGCCGTTCCTGTTCTCGATGGGCATCGGCGGGGTGGCGGTGGCGTTGATCGCCGCGACGGTGGCCGTGCTCGTGTTGCCCGCGGTGCTGGCGTTGCTGGGGCGGCGGGTGAACGCCTGGGCTCCGCGTCGGTGGCGGGCCCAGAACGAGCTCGCCCACGAACGGGCGACGAGCGGGTTCTGGGTGCGGCTGTCTCACGCGGTGATGCGCCGGCCGATTCCGGTCGCGACGCTCACGGCGGTGGCGTTGATCGCGGTGGC
>DAOKZF010000146.1:0-4017 GCA_035325785.1 Miltoncostaeaceae bacterium | reverse complement strand
CCAGCGTCGACGCGCGGGCTCTGCCCGCATCGGTGGATGCTCGGGCGGTCTCCGATCGGCTGGCGAGCGAGTTCCCCCAGGCGCACGCCGATCCGATTTCGGTGGCCCTGAGCGCGCCGACCGGCGGGCCTGAGGCGCGCGGGGTGCGCCGCGAGCTGGCCGACTATGCGTCCGCCCTGGCGGCGACGCCGGGCGCGGTGGCGGTTGAGCGGCCGGTGCCGGTGGGCGCCGATCGCTGGCGGATCGACGTGTACGGCGACGCCCCGGCGCTGAGCCCGGCGGGGCAGGACCTGGTGGCCGCGGTGCGGGCCGTCCCGGCTCCCCATCCGGCGGCGCTCACCGGCGCCGCGGCGAGTTTCTCGGACCAGAAGGCGAGCCTGGGCGCCCATCTGCCCTGGGCGATCCTGGTGATCGCCGCCGCCACGATCATCGCCCTCTTCCTGATGACCGGCTCGCTGCTGTTGCCGATCAAGGCGGTCATCATGAACCTGCTCACCCTCGGCGCGACCCTGGGCCTGCTGGTGTGGATCTTCGAGGACGGGCGCTTCGAGGGGCTGTTCCGCTACGACAGCGTCGACGCGCTCGACATCACCAGCCCGATCCTGCTCGGGGCGGTCGCCTTCGGCCTGGCGACCGACTACGCGGTGTTTCTGCTGTCGCGCATCAAGGAGGTGCACGACACCGGCGCGGACACCCCCGAGGCGGTGGCGGTGGGGCTGCAGCGCACCGGGCGCATCATCACCGCCGCGGCGCTGCTGTTCGCGGTGGCAATCGGCGCGTTTGTCAGCTCCGACATCCTGATGGTGAAGGAGCTCGGCTTCGGCACCGCCGTCGCCGTGCTGATCGATGCGACCATCATCCGCGCGCTGCTGGTGCCGTCGCTGATGGTGCTGCTGGGACGCGGGAACTGGTGGGCTCCGGGACCGCTGCGCCGCCTGCACGAGCGGATCGGTTTCGCCGAGACCGCCCCGCCCCCGCGGGCTGGTGGGGGATGATGGGGCGGTGTGAGAGCGATGTCGCCGCCGGGGCAATCCCCGGCGCGTGCTGATCGATACCGGTGGGCGTCGAGCGATCGCGGCGCCCACCGGTCCTCACGGGCCCGCCGAGCGAAGGGGGGACCTGCGAGGGCGTGACCCGGTGCGCGGGCGTGAACACCCGGACCGACCGGGGCGCGCCGGTATGCTTCCCCGGTCATTCGGGGGGTAAACACCGTGCAGATGCCGTCCACTCGCGGACTCAGTTTTCAGGACCTGATCGCGCGCCTTTCGGCCCACTGGGCCGCGCAGGGCTGCCTGGTCACCACGCCGTACCACACCGAGGTGGGCGCCGGCACCTTCAACCCGGCGACGCTCCTGCGCAGCCTGGGGGAGGACCCGTGGCGGGTCGCCTACGTCGAGCCGTCCATCCGGCCGACCGATGGGCGCTACGGCGAAAACCCCTTCCGATTGCAGCACTACTTCCAGTACCAGGTGATTCTGAAACCCTCGCCCGAGGACGTGCAGGACCTCTACCTGGAATCGCTGCGGGCGATCGGCATCCGCCCCGAGGAACACGACATCCGCTTCGTCGAGGACGACTGGGAGGGCCCGACCCTCGGCGCGTGGGGCCTCGGCTGGGAGGTCTGGATGGACGGGATGGAGATCACCCAGTTCACCTACTTCCAGCAGGCCGGTGGCATCGACCTGGCGCCGATCTCGGTCGAGCTCACCTACGGCCTGGAGCGGATCGCCATGTACCTGCAGGACGTGCGCTCGGTCTACGACCTCGAATGGGGTCACGGCGTCACCTACGGCGACATCTACCACCGCAACGAACAGCAGTGGAGCCGCTACAACTTCGAGGTGGCCGACACCGACAACCTCTTTCGGGCCTTCGACGTACATGAGGCCGAATGCGGTCGCTGCCTGGAGGCCGGCCTGGTGCTGCCCGCCTATGACCAGGTGCTCAAGTGCAGCCACTCCTTCAACCTGCTCGACGCCCGCGGGGTGATCAGCGTCACCGAACGGGGCGCCTACATCTGGCGCGTGCGCGCGCTCGCCGCCCGTTGTGCGCGCGCCTACCTGGAGCTGGTGAGCCCGAAGGAGCAGGCCGATGACTGAGATCGCCCCCGCCACCCTGCTGCTGGAGATCGGCTGCGAAGAGCTGCCCTCCAGCGCCTGCCGCGAAGCGCTCGAGCAGGTGCCGACCCTGTTCGCCGCCGCCCTCGCCGGCGCCGGTATCGCTGGAGAGCACCCCGCCCAAGTGTGGATTTCGCCCCGGCGGATCGCGCTCAGCGCCACCGTGCCCGGCGGCATTGCGCCCACCACCCGCCGCCACCGCGGCCCGGCCGCCGACGCGGCCTTCGACGCCGTCGGCGCCCCCACCAAGGCCGCCGCCGGCTTCGCCCGTGGCAAGGGGGTCGCGGTCGAGGAGCTGGTGGTCGAGGAGGACGGCGGGCGCCGGTTCGTGTTCGCCCTCGAACGGCTGCCCGGACGCGCGATCGACGAACTGGTGCCGGATATCGCCCGGGCGATCATCGGCGGGCTGCGCTTCTCGAAGAACATGCGCTGGGGCGACGGGCGCGGCCTGCGCTTCTCGCGCCCGGTCCGCTGGCTGGTGGCGAAGGTCGACGAGCGCACGGTCGCCTTCGAGGCCTTCGGCCTGACCGCCGGCGACCGGACGCGGGGGCACCGCTTCCTCGGCGCCCCGGCCACCGTCGCCCACGCCCGCGACTACCGCGACACCCTGGCCGGGGTGGCGGTGGTCGTCGATCAGAACGAACGCGAGCGGCGCATCCGCGCCGACCTGGACGCCGCCGCCGCGGAGGCGGGCGGCCGGTGGGCCGACCCGGCCGGCAAGCTGCGCGAGGTGCTGTTCCTGGTGGAGTCGCCCAGCGTGATCACCGGCGCGATCGACGCGGAGCAGATGCGTCTGCCGGCGCGCGTGCTGGTGACGGCGATGCAGTCCCACCAGCGCTACTTCCCGCTGTACGACGCCGACGGCGAACTGATGCCGCGGTTCCTGGCGGTCTCCAACGGCGACCCCGCCCACGCCGCCACCATCACGCGCGGCAACGAGGGCGTGCTGAACGCGCGGCTGCAGGACGCGATCTTCAGCTTCGACAAGGACCGCGCCCTCGGTTTGGCGGCGCTCGGCGCCCGGCTCGACAGCATCGTGTTCCACCAGCGCCTCGGGACGCTCGCCGACCGCCGCGCGCGCCTGATCTCCACGGTGGCCGATCTGGTCGCGGCCCTCGGCGTCGACGCGCCGACCGCCGCGCACGCCGCGCGGGCGGCCGAATTGGCCAAGGCCGACCAGGGGGCGGTGCTGGTCGACGAGTTCTCCGACCTGCAGGGCTATGTGGCCGGCGAATACGCCCGCCTGGAGGGAGAGGACCCCGCCGTCGCCGTCGCGATCGGCGAGCAGTACCTGCCCGAGGGGGCCGACTCGCCCCTGCCGAGCGGCCCGGTCGGGGCGCTGGTGGCGCTGGCCGACAAGCTCGACGCCCTGGTCGGGGCGTTCGCGGTCGACGAGGCCCCCACCGGCTCCAAGGACCCCTACGGCCTGCGTCGGGCCGCCCTGGGGGTGGTGCGCATCCTGCTCGATCGCGGGTGGGACGTCGATCACGCGCCGCTGCTGCGGGCCGCCCACGCACGCCTTGACGCTCAGGGTGCCGACCTGGCCCTCGACGGCGAGGCCACCTCCGCCGGGTTGGATGCCTTTCTGGCCGACCGGTTGGCCCACATCCTCGCCGGTGAGGGAGTGGCGGGCGACGTGGTCGGCGCGGCCGCCGGCCCCGGGCTGGGAGGCCTGGTCGCCACCGCAACCTGGGCCCGGGCGCTGGGCGAGGTCCGCGAGGATGAGGCGCTGCGCGATGTCTGGACCGCCGCGACGCGCCTGGGGCGCATCGCGCGCAAGGGCTCCGGCACCGACGTCGCCTCTGCGCCGGGGGACGATCCCGGTGAGGCCGCCCTGCGCGAAGCGATCGACGCCGCCGCGCCGGCGATCGCGACCGCCCGAGATGCCCGCGATCTGCCC
>DAOKZF010000145.1:0-4795 GCA_035325785.1 Miltoncostaeaceae bacterium | reverse complement strand
CACCAGTGCGGCCTGCCCAAGCTGATGGCGCTGGAACTGTTCAAGCCGTTCATCATGAGCCGGCTGGTCGAGCGCAAGCAGGTGCAGAACATCAAGGCGGCCAAGAAGCTGGTCGACTCGATGGTCCCGGAGGTGTGGGACGTGCTCGAAGAGGTGATCTCGGAGCACCCGGTGCTGCTCAACCGCGCCCCCACCCTTCACCGCCTCGGCATCCAGGCGTTCGAGCCGATCCTGGTCGAGGGGAAGGCGATCCAGCTCCACCCGCTGGTCTGCACCGCCTTCAACGCCGACTTCGACGGCGACCAGATGGCTGTGCACCTGCCGCTGTCGGTCGAGGCGCAGGCCGAGGCCCGCATCCTGATGCTGTCGGCCAACAACATCCTCTCTCCCGCCCACGGGCGCCCGATCGCCGTGCCCAGCCAGGACATGGTGCTGGGCCTCTACTACCTCACCCACTCGCGTGTGCTGATGGTGCGCGAGATCGGCAGCGACGACGAGGGCACCCCGGTCGACCTGACCGATCTGTGGGACCCACAGGCCCACGCCTGGGTGCTGCCGGCCGGTCGAGAGGCGCGCAAGGAGGGCGGGGAGTGGCACACCGACCCCTTCACCGCCCTGGGCATGAGCACCCCGCCGGCCTTCCGGTCGATCGAGAGCGTCATGACCGCCCTCGATCAGAAGTCCCTGCGTCTGCAGGACGTGATCGAGCTGCGCGACCCGGCCACCGGGGAGCGACGGGCGCTGACCGCCGGGCGCATCATCTTCAACCACGAGGTTGAGGGAGCCCTGCGGGCGGTCGTCGGCGACGAGGAGCTCGCCGAGCGGCCGTTCCCGACCAGCTTCAAGACCTTCACCAAGCGCGACGTCAGCGACTTCGTCGAAGAGCTGGTCAACCGCTACGGCGCGACCGCGGTGTCGATGGTGCTCGACTCGTTCAAGGAACTCGGTTTCCGTTACGCCAGCCAGTCGGGGATCACGATCTCCAAGAACGACGTGGTGATCCCGCCCTCCAAGGGTGAGATCCTCGCCCGCTACGACGAGGAGCTCGACGAGATCGAGGACTCGTTCAGCATGGGCGAGATGACTCCCGAGGAACGCCACGAGCAGGTCATCCAGCTGTGGGAGCGGGCCACCGACGACGTCGCCGAGGCGATGGTCAAGCACCTGTACCGCATGAACCCCATCTTCATGATGGCCAACAGCGGCGCCCGCGGTTCGTTCAAGCAGATTCGTCAGCTGGCGGGGATGCGCGGGTGCATGGCCACCCCGAAGGGCGACACCTTCGAGCGGCCGATCAGGAGCAATTTCATGGAAGGCCTGTCGGTGCTCGAGTACTTCATCTCGACCCACGGTGCCCGCAAGGGTCTCGCCGACACGGCCCTCAAGACCGCCGACTCCGGTTACCTCACCCGGCGTCTGGTCGACGTCTCGCAGGACGTGATCGTGCGCGAGCTCGACTGCGGCACCGCCGAGGGGATCGACACCCCGGTCTACCGGTTCGGCGACCTCAACCCGAGCCTGCCCGGACGGGTGCTGATGGGGCCGATCGTCGACCGGATCAGCGGCGAGGTCATCTACGACCCGCGTCCGACGGTCGACGACCCGGACGATCCCGCCCAGAACGATGCCCGGCGCGGTTTCCTGATCGGCACCGCCGAGGGGCGCGAGATCGACGCCGCCGCACGCGACGCTGCGGGCGAGGCCCGAGACGCGGTGGCGAAGGTCCGCTCACCGCTCAAGTGCCACAGCGAGGTTGGAATCTGCGCGCGTTGCTACGGGCGCAACCCGGCCTCCGGCAAGCTCACCGAGCCGGGCGACGCGGTCGGCATCATCGCCGCCCAGTCCATCGGTGAGCCGGGCACGCAGCTGACCATGCGCACCTTCCACACCGGCGGTGTGGCCGGTGCCGACATCACCCACGGTCTGCCGCGTGTCGTCGAGCTGTTCGAGGCGCGCCGACCGAAGGCCCTCGCCCTGGTGGCCCCGGTCGATGGCTGGGTGCGGATCGCCGACGACGAAACCCGGCCCGGGATGGCCAACCTGGTGGTGGTCGAGCCGGAGTACCTCCCGATGGAGGACGCCGGTACCGGCGCGAACCGCGCTCCGGCGCGGGAGCACCCGTTCAACGATCAGCGGCGGACCCACACCCTGGGGGAGGACGGCGACTGGGTTGAGGCCGGGCAACTGCTGACGGTCGGGTCGGCCTACCCCGGCGACATCCTCGATTCGCGTCCCGGTGTGGCTCTGGGCGTTCAGGGCGTCGTTCGCGGCGTGGAAGAGGAGGGGCCGGCTGGCGATAACGGTGTCTGGCTGAGGGTCGACGTGGAGACCGAGGCCGGTCTGAGCCAGCGCTTCCTGCGGCTGCCCGCGGACCGTCCGCGTCCGGCGATCGCCGTCGGCGAGGCCGTCCACACGGGCGAACGGCTGAGCGTTGCCGAATCGAACCGCGACCGGTCGACCAAGACCGAGCTGTATCTGGTGCAGGGCGTCCAAGACGTCTATCTGTCCCAGGGCGTGGACATCAACGACAAGCACATCGAGCTGATCGTGCGTCAGATGCTGCGCAAGGTTCGGGTGGAGAAGCCGGGGGCGACCCAGTTCCTCCACGGACAGCTGGTCGACAAGCCGGTGCTCTACCGCGAGAACCAGCGGGCGGCCGACCGGATGCGTGAGGCCCTGCTCAAGAAGCGCGAGAGCGGTGAGTTCACCGGTGACGACGCCGAGATCGAACGGGCCGCGCTCGGATCTCAGGCCGAGTTCGAGCCGCTGATCCTCGGTATCACCAAGGCCTCGCTGGCCACCGAGTCGTTCCTGTCGGCCGCCTCCTTCCAGGAGACGACCAAGGTCCTGACCGACGCGGCGCTCGAGGGCAAGGTCGACCGTCTGCGCGGCCTGAAGGAGAACGTGATCATCGGCAAGCTCATTCCGGCGGCCACCGGTCTGAAGCGTTACCGGCAGTTGGAGATCGAGGCGGTTCAGCGGGCACCCGCCCTGCTGGAGTTCCAGCTGGACGACGTCTACACCGACGTTGACGATGACGCGCTGGCCGTGCTCGACGACGGCGCCACCTACAGCTTCGAACCGGAGCTGGATCAGGAGGCCACCGGCGAGCAGGACTGACCGACCCCGCGCGGGCCGCGGTCCGCGCGATCGGTGGGTGAAGGAGGGGCCCGGACGACATTCCGGCCCCTCGTTCTTTCGGCTCCCGGCGCGAGGACCGCTACCCTAAGGACGGTGCCGCGACGCGCGTTGACATGGGTGGCCGTGACGCTGCTGGCGCTGCTTCTGGTCGGCGCGGGCGGATGGCTCTGGCTGTGGGAGCGCGGGCGCCACGCGCAGGCCATCAGCGAGGGGCGGGCACTGGCCGACTTTCGCCATGCCCGGGCGGGGACCGACGACCTGCGGATGCTCCCCGGCGAGCCCGCGCCCGGCGTCTACACCTACGCTCAGCGGGGCCATGAGAGCGGTGGGATCGGTCCGTTGGGCATCGACCGCGAACTGCCCGGCGAGGCCCGCTACACCATCACCGCGGGCACGGACGGGTTCTCCGAGAAACTGGCGTTGGCGGCCGAACACATCGAGGCGGTCCGCTTTCGCCTCACCCCGGCGGGCGCCCGCATCGCCGTCTGGCGACGCACCGACATCACGTTCGCGGGGGTGGGGCGCGACGACCGGCGCGATCTGACGCCGCCGGTTCTGGACCTCCCGGCGCACCCCTCGGTCGGTCTCACCTGGACGGCGCACTACGCGGCGGGCAACCTGGATGTGCACAGCACCAGCGCCGTCCTCCGGCGCGAGACGATTCCCGTCGCCGGAGTGCCGGAGCCGACCCTGGTGATTCGCAGCGTGGGCGACACCCGCGGCGCGCACAACTCCACCCGCGTCGACCGGGTGTGGTGGTCCCCGCGTCTGAAAATCCCGGTGCGCTGGACGATTGACATGCGGGTGCGGGGAATCGTGCGCCTCGACACGCGCACCGATCTTCGTCTCGTGTCAACCCGACCCATGACCTGACCGTCCGTCGACGACGGGGCGAGTGTCCCGTCGTCGACGTCGGTCGGCTCGCTACTCTGGGCGCACCATGCGCCGTCTGCCGCTGATCGTGATCTGCGCCGCCGTCCTGATCGTCGGGATCGGCGGGGTGCTCTGGTGGAAAGCCGGTCAAACGACCCCGGTGAGCGAGCGCGCGGCGCTGGCCGGCTACCGCGAGGATGCCGTATCCGGGGGCGACCGTCGCGGGCCGGCGCCCGGGGTCTACACGTACGACCAGGTCGGTCGCGAGAAGAACCGCTTCGGCCCGCTGGCGATCAATCGCGACCTTCCCGCGGAGGCCCGCTACACGATCACGGCCACCCCCGATGGCTACCGCGAGGAGCTGGCGCTGGCGGAACAGCACATCGAGGGGAAGCGGTTCCGTCTGCGGGCGGACGGTGCCCGCCAGGCCACGTGGCGGCGCAACAACATCACCTTCCTCGGGGTCGGGCGCGACGACCGCAAGGAGATCAACCCGCCGGCGCTTTCCCTCCCGGCGAGCCTACCCGTGGGGCGCACCTGGAGCGCCGAGTACGACGCGGGCAGCATCCACGGCGCGGGTGCTGCGTCATCAGGCCGTTCGGGTCGATGGTCGCCGCCACGCGACCGTGGTGGTGCGCACGGTGGCGCGGAGCACCGGGGTGCTCGGCGGCAAGAGGGTCGACACGATCTGGTGGTCCCCCGAGCTGCATCTGCCACTGCGCTGGACCATCGAGCAGCACCTCGACGGGCGCGTCAGCCTCACGACCACCACCGACCTGCA
>DAOKZF010000144.1:4387-4844 GCA_035325785.1 Miltoncostaeaceae bacterium | reverse complement strand
TCCACGCCGGTCGCGACCAGCGCCGGCCGCCGCGCGGCCGCCTTCGTGAGGCCGATGCGACGGCCCGGAACGGTGGCCCGCACCAGCACCCGTCCGGCCGCCGGCGCGCTCACGCGCACCGCCAGCCCGGTGCGCAGTCGGGCAAGGGGGGTGACCGCGGGCAATACGACCGCGAGCCCTGTCGGCGCGGGGGTGCTCGGGCCAACCGGGGTTCCAGGGCCAACCGGGGTTCCGGGGCCAACCGGGGTTCCGGGGCCAACCGGGGTTCCGGGAGCGCCCGGGGTTCCGGGGGGAGCCGGAGGCGGCAGCATGTCGGCCACGTTCGCCCCGCCGATCGACGGATAGCTGCCACCGGCCGAGATCAGCACCTTGGGACTCGTGAAGACACACGGATCGGCCGCGGTGGTGGGGGTGCCGGCCACCCACACCCCGCCATCGTCCTGCCAGGCGATCCGCG
>DAOKZF010000144.1:1779-4377 GCA_035325785.1 Miltoncostaeaceae bacterium | reverse complement strand
TGCCCGTGCCCGAAAGGACGCAGTCGACTCCGCCCGGCACTATCGACCCACCGAGCTCGGTGACCTGAAGCACCCCAATCCGATTGAGTTGCGCGGCACCGGAACCCAGCACGTATTCGATCGCCACCATCTTGCCGTTGGCCGCGACATCCGTGCGATGAACCTGATCCAAGTCCGGGACCCCGCTGGCGTCAAGCCAGGGCGCATAGGTCAATGAACCCACAGGGTTCCCCGGGCCCGGGTTCTGCACCCATATCTTGCTGCCATCGTTCGCGACGATCCGATCCCCGGCGATGGTCGGCCAGCGGTAGTCGGGTCCGTAGGGATCCGGCTGGTCAAGATAGGTCGGCGTGAGCGCCTGAACCACGCCGATCCCATAGCGGAGAGTGTTCGGGGTCGGATAGACGTTGTATCTAACGTTCTGGTAGCCCCACGCCAAATAGCGGCCATCGGCCGACAGATCGAAGCTCAGCGGATAGACGTACATCGACCAGCTGGTGCCGTACTTCGGCAACCAACCGGTGAACGCCTCGCTGCCGGTCTTCTCCCACACCTTCAACGTGTTCAGTTGAGGCACCTTGCTTCCCTCGCGGCGCACGCCGGCGATCCGACCGTTGTCGGACTGGGCGACCTCGTCCCACTCCCCGTCGGTGGTCAGCTGATGCTTCTGGGTGCCGTCGAGCGACGACACCCAGATGTTGCCGTTGTCGATGTAGGCCAGCGACTCGCCGTGCGCGCCGCCCGCCACCGCGAGCGTCGCCCCGAGCGCCAGTGCCAGAGCCATTCCGCGAACCATGCCGGCCCCCTCCCACATCGATGTCGCACCCGGCCTCGCCGTGCGCGTGATCCTGTCGGCGGCAACCTATTCCCCCGAATCGCCGAGCGGTAGTGGGGGCGGGTCGCCTGCCGTCGGCGCCGGTGCTACTAATGGGGTGGCCGGCATTCAACCGGCCAGCGACGCACGAATCGCAACCGCGGCGGAGCGCCTCGATCGGCGTTCCGCCGTCGGCGTTCCGGACCCCAATCGGGACGGCCGGATTCGAACCGGCGACCCCTCGCTCCCAAAGCGAGTGCGCTACCAGGCTGCGCCACGTCCCGTGTGGGGGCTCAGGCTAGCCGATGGCGGCCACCCATCCGACCGCACGCGCCAAATTCTCGCCGTGACACGCGCATCAATCGTCCCCGCTCACCCTCACCAACTCCTCGGGATCGGCCGGTGGGTCGTTGCGCGTCAGCCAGACCGACAGCAGCATCGACCCGCCCAGCCCCACCCCCACCGCCCCAAGCGTCGCCCAGATCGGCGGGTGCCACACGCCCGAGAGCAGCATCTTCGCCCCCACCAACCCCAGCACGATCGCCAGCCCGTAGTTCAGATACTTGAAGCGCGCCAGCGCCCCGACGATCACGAAATACATCGCCCGCAGTCCCATCAGGGCAAAGGCGTTCGCGGCGAGCACCAGGAAGGCCTCGTCGGTGATCGCGAAGATCGCCGGAATCGAGTCGATGGCGAAGATCACATCGGTGCTGGCCACCACCAGCAGGACCGCGAAGATCGGGGTGGCCATCAGCCGACCGTTCTCGCGCACGAAGACGCGGGTTCCGCGGTACTCCGGCACGCTCGGCACAAAGCGGTTGACGATCTGCAGCAGCTTGTTCTTGGACGGGTCGACGTGCTCGCCGGTGCTGCGCGCCAACCGATAGGCGGTGATCACCAGGAACGCCCCGAAGATGTAGATCACCCAGTGGGCCGCGCCGAGGGCCGCCGCCCCCACGGCGATGAAGGCCCCGCGGAACACCAGCGCACCCAGCACCCCGAACATCAGCACCCGGGGCTGCAATACCTTCGGGACGGCGAAGTAGCCGAAGATCACCGCGAAGACGAACAGGTTGTCGACCGAGAGGCCCCACTCGACCAGGTAACCGGTCACGTACTCGCCCGCCCGGGTGCCACCCTGAGTCGCGCCGACGATCGCGGCGAACCCCAGCCCGAGCGCGATCCACCCGAGGCTCCACAGGCCGGCCTGCTTGACCGACACCTCCTTCGCGCCCCGACCGAAAAAGAACAGGTCGACCGCGGCCAGCACCGGGACGGCCAGGATCAGGGCAAACCACGCCCACAGCGGTGGATACACGACTACCCCTCTTCGACGTCAACGACCACACGTACGCCGAAGGTCTCTCCCGCCCTGGGGCCGACAGCGCCGGGCCGCCACATCGAGTCGGCCGTATTGACGACGCTGCCGCGCAGGGATACTCCCCTTACGGTCGCGCGAGGTTAGTACATCGACGCCCGAGCGGCGAGCGCGCGCTCAGCCGACGTCGTCGTCGGAATCGGGCTCGTCGCGGCTGCCGTCGCCGCGCAGCAACACCCGTTCGCCCTCGGCCGTGAGCGCCGCCGTGAGCACCTCCCAGCGGCGCCCCATGCGAGCCATCACCAGATCGACCCGGCCGATGCCCGCCGGGCCGCTCACCACCACATCGAGGTTGGCCTGAGCGGGGCCGCCCGCGGTGGGCACCTCCCCCTCCGGCTCACCCACCGTCACCGGCGCTCCTACCAGCGCCAGCACCCGAGGGTGGGAGCGCACAAACGCCACCGCC
>DAOKZF010000144.1:0-1769 GCA_035325785.1 Miltoncostaeaceae bacterium | reverse complement strand
TCGCGCGATCTGCCCGGCCATCAGCCGCAGCCGCGCCTCGGCTCCCGCGTCCGCGCCCCGGCGCAGCCACGCGCGCACGAACAGCAGCGCGGCATAGGCCAGGAACAGGTAGGCCGACAGCCCGGCGACCACCGACAGGGTCTGCTCCGACACCCCCAGGCGGTTCAGCACCAGCGCCACCACCGCGAACACGACGAACACGATCGCGGCCCCCACCATCAGGGGCCGCTGAACGGTGGCCAGCAGCTTCATGTGGCGGTCCACATCTCGGAGAGCCGCCCCAGAGCGGCGCGGTAACGGCGCAGGGACTCCTCGCGTCCCAACAGGGCCAGGCTCTCGTAGATGCCGGTCGACACCTTCGTGCCGGTGAGGGCGATTCGCTGCGGCTCCAGGAAGTCGCGCGCCGCCTCCCCGAGGATGTGCAACTGATCCTGCAGGGCGTCCTTGATCGCGGCCAGCTCCCACTCGGGAAGGGCCTCCAAACGCCCGAGGCCGGTACCGATCACCTGCAACGAGTGACGCAGGTCGGCGGTGACCACCTCCCACGCCTCCGGGTCCATCTCCAGCGGACGGAACAGCCAGCCGGCCAGGGAGTCGTAATCGGCGAACGTCCCCAGCTTGCGCTTGACCAGAGGCGCGGTCGCGCGCACCAGATCGGCCCGCTCGGTGTCCCCCGCCGGGATGAACCCGCTGAAGGTGAGCCACTCGACCAGCAGCTCGGCGAACTCCTCGTTGGGAATCAGACGCATGTGGCGTCCGTTGATCACCTTCAGCTTGGTGTAGTCGAAGACCGCCGGGCTCTTCGACACGCGCGCGATCGAGAAGTGCTGGATCAGCTCGTCGACGGTGAAGATCGTGCTCTTGTCGTCGTAGCTCCACCCCAGCAACGCCAGGGCGTTGATCGCCGCCCGCGGCAGATAGCCGTCGGCCTGCAGATCCTCCACCGAGGCCGCCCCATGGCGCTTGGAGAGCCGTTTCTTGTCGGAGCCGAGAATCAGCGGAATGTGCGCGTAGCCGGGCACCTCGCCGCCCAGCGCCCGCATCACCATGATCTGCTTGGGGGTGTTCGAGATGTGGTCCTCACCGCGCACCACATGCGTGATGCTCATCTCCAGATCGTCGACCGCCGCGGCCAGGTTGTAGGTGGGTGTGCCGTCCGAGCGGGCGACCACGAAGTCTTCGATGTTCGTGTGGGCGAAGGTCACCGCCCCGCGCACGTAGTCGTCGATCACCGTCTCACCGTCGACGTCCACGGCGAAACGCCACACCGGTTTGCGGCCCTCGGCCTCGAAACGCGCGATCTCCTCGGCGCTCCAATCGCGCCGGCCGCGCACCACCGGAGCGCGCTTGTCGGCGCGCGCCGCCGCCCGTTGGGCCTCCAGCTCCTCGTCGGTCTCCCAGGCCGGGTAGACCGCCCCGCTCTCGCGCAGCCGCTCGACCGCGGCGCGGTACACGTCGGCGCGCTCGCTCTGCCGGTGGGGGCCCTCGTCCCAGTCGAGCCCCAACCAGGTGAGCGCCCGCAGGATCTCCGCTTCGCTCTCGGCGGTCGACCGCTCCCGATCGGTGTCCTCCAACCGCAACACGAACGTGCCGCCGGTGTGACGGGCCAACAACCAGTTGAACAGGCCCGTGCGGGCCCCGCCGACATGCAGGCTGCCCGTGGGGCTCGGCGCAAACCGCACGCGCACCGGCCCGGTGATGTCCTTCCGCTCTCTCGCCATGCCCCTAGGATAGTCACATGAGATTCGGCGCCCACGTCTCCGCCTCCG
>DAOKZF010000143.1:1829-4850 GCA_035325785.1 Miltoncostaeaceae bacterium | reverse complement strand
GTATCCGCCGAGGGTCTGCACGGCCACGTCGGCCGCGCGCACCGCCACCGAGGACGCGAAGAGTTTGGCCTTCGCGCCGGCCTCGCCGTGCGGCTGGCCCGCGTCGCGCAGGGCGGCGGCGTGCAGGGTGAGCAGCCGCGCGGCGTCGATCTGGGCGGCGATGTCCGCGATCGGGAAGTGCACCCCCTGGAAACGGGCGATCGGCCCGCCGAACGCCTGGCGCTCACCCGCGTATTCGACGGCAAGATCGAGGGCGGCGCGCGCGATCCCGCAGGCCTGGGCGGCGACGGTGATGCGCCCGCCATCGAGAGTGGCGAGGGCCAGCTTGAGTCCCTCGCCCTCGTTGCCCAACATCTGGTCGGGACCGACGCGCAGGTCGTTGAAGGCCAGCTCCACGGTCGACGAGGAGTGCAACCCCATCTTGGGGATCTCCCGCCCGACGCCCAACCCCGGGGCGCGCTCGCTCACGAAGGCGCTCACCCCGCGGGCGCCCGGTCCGCCGGTGCGCGCGAAGATGATGAACAGGTCGGCGATGCCACCGTTGGTGATCCACTGCTTCGACCCGTTGAGCGACCAACCGTCGCCGTCGGCCGTCGCGCTCGTGCGCAGGGCCGCGGTGTCGGAGCCGACGTCGGGTTCGGTCAGGGCGTAGCAGCCGATCGTCTCGCCGCTGGCGATCGCGGGAAGCCAGCGCTGCTTCTGCTCCTCGCTGCCGGCGCGCAGCAGGGGGGAGGCCACCAGGCCGTTTTGGACGGCGACCGCCACCGACACGCCGGCGTCGGCGGCGGCGAGCTCCTCCATCACCAGGCACAGGGCGGTGGCGTCCAGTCCCGGGCCCCCGTATTGCTCGGGCACGGTCAGGCCCAGCAGGCCCAGTTCGCCGAGCGCTTTGAGGGTCGCAATCGGCACGTGATGATCGGCGTTCCACTCGGCGGCGTGTGGGGCAACCTCGCGGGCGGCAAATTCGCGCGCGAGTGCCTGAACCTCGCGGTGGGTGTCCGACAGTTCCAGGTTCATGGGCCTCCTCCGGAGGGTGGCACGACGATCGGCGGTGGTGCGACGTTATCAGATATTCGGAAGCGCAACCATCGGAAGTATGAGTATACTGCGTCGCGATGACGGAATCTCTCAGCCCGCCGGTCGACGATCCGGTCGAAAAGGCCCGCCGCCAGTGGGTGGCCGCCGACCACCCGGACGAGTCGGGTTTCGTGACCCTCGTGTCGCTGCTGCGCACGTACTCGCTGCTGGTGCGCGAAATCGAGGGAATCCTGCGCACGGTGGGGGTGACGCTCTCGCGCTTTGAGGTTCTTCTGCTGCTGTCGTTTGCGCGTGAACAGCGCCTGCCGATCATGCGCCTGCGCGATCTGCTGCTGGTGCACGGCTCCAGTGCCACCTACCTCGTGGATCGTCTGGTCGATGCCGGCCTATTGGAGCGCGAGGCCGACCCCAACGACCGGCGGGTGAGCATCATCCACCTGACGAAGGCCGGACACGAGCGGGTCGCCGCCGGCGGTGACCTGGGCGAGGACGATCGGTGCGCGCTGGCCGCCCTGCTCGCCCAACTGCGCGGGGCCCAGGCGCCAAGCATCGGCGCGCCGTCTCCGTAGCGGCGCCCCGGGTACGAGGCGCGCCGCGACGGCCACCGGGGTGCAGGTCGTGGACGGTCGCGCACGGGCGGCGCGGCGCCGCTACATGCGAATCGGGAATGTGGCCGCGATGGTGATGCCCACCAGGGCGACCGCGATGGCAAAGGACAGATAGCTGGTCCGCGCCCAGAGGGGGATGTCGCGCTGTGAGAGCGCCGCGAGGAACAGGACCAACGCAAACAGGACCGTCAGAAGGGAATAGTGCCCCGAACGTCCGCTGGCCGACAGCGCATCGGCGAAGCGCGCATCGGCCACGGCGCTGAACTCGGCCGCATCGGCGGTACCCGGCGGCACGTACTGCACGGTGCTCAGCGGTGAGCGTGCCCTGCGCCCGCTGGCCTCCCATGCGTCGAAGGCCACCTGGAGTTCGGGCGAAAAGCGCGCCTTGATGTAGTGCGCCAGGCCCTGATCATGATCAACGGTGGCGCGCATCCACTCGATGTAGATCGCGAGGTCGTACTGGCGTGCGTCGAGCGCCCGCGCCTGGGCGGCGGTCGCCTGGATACGCGCGCCGGATGCCTCGCTGAAGGCGACTGACGTATCACCGCCCCACATCGACGCCTCATAGCCGCACCACGCCGTGAACAGAGCCGAGAGCGACAGCAGTAACACGGTGCCGATCTCCAACAGACGCCGGTGGCCCCGGTGCGCGGCGCGTGGTGTGGGCGACCCCGAACCATCGGCGACCTCGGACACGGGCACTCCTTTCGAGCGAATCGACACGCGCACGGTGCGGTGGCGATCGTCGCTCCGGTGGCGGTGCCACGGCACCCAACCACACCCGTTCGATGCTACTCCGCGTATGCGGGCGCCGAAGCATGGCGCTGCGGGTCGCGCGCAGGCCGTGGCCTGATCGGCCGCGATCGATACGGGCCGGGGAACCGGTGCGCCCGGGCGCCGGGATCGGGCGATGGGGATGGTGGGAGTCGAACCCACACGAGGTTGCCCTCAACGGTGTTTGAGACCGTCGCGTCTGCCATTCCGCCACATCCCCGTGGGCCGCGCCGGGGGAGTTTACCCGCCCGGGCGCGGCCGCCGGGCGGGAGGAGAGAGAACGATCAGGCGGGGGTGCGCGCCAGCCCCTCGGCGCGGGCCACCTCGATCACCCGCTCGCGCACGGCCGGGGCGACCGCCCGGTTGAACACGCTCGGGATGATGTAGTCCTCGTTCAGCTCATCGTCCGGAATGCAGGCGGCGATCGCCTCGGCGGCCGCCACCTTCATGCCCTCGCTGATCTGGCTGGCCCGGCAGTCGAGCGCGCCGCGGAAGATCCCCGGGAAGGCCAGCACATTGTTGATCTGGTTCGGATAGTCGGAGCGGCCGGTCGCCATCACCCGCACGTGGGGGGCGGCGTCCTCGGGCATGATCTCCGGCG
>DAOKZF010000143.1:0-1819 GCA_035325785.1 Miltoncostaeaceae bacterium | reverse complement strand
AACTCCCGCTCCCCGCGGTGCAGCCGCTCCAGCGCGAACACGAACGGGTCGGGCGCCATCGTCCTCAGCTGCTCGACCGAGAAGGTCCCCGGGCCGGACAGCCCCAGGAAGAGGTTCGCGCCCACGACGGCCTCGGTCAGGCCGCCGCGCACCCCCTCGGGGTTGGTGTTCTCGGCGTACCACTCCTTCATGGAGTTCATGTTCTCGGTGCGTCCGCGGTAGATCGCCCCGCGCGAGTCGCAGCCGATGATGTTCGTCACGCCGGCGTTCATCAGGATCTTCGAGCAGGCGACCCCCGACGCGCCCACACCGCTGACGACCACCTTCATATCCGACAGCTTCTGCCCGGTGATCTTGCAGGCGTTGATCGCCGCCGCCAGCACCACGATGGCGGTGCCGTGCTGGTCGTCGTGGAACACCGGAATGTCCAGCAGCTCCTTCAGGCGGTCCTCGACCTCGAAGCACACCGGCGCGGCGATGTCCTCGAGGTTGATCCCGCCGAAGGCCGGCGCGATCGCCACACAGGTGTCGATCAGCTCCTGCGGGTCCTTCGAGTCGATGCAGATCGGGTAGGAGTCGACCCCGCCGAACTCCTTGAACAGCATCGCCTTGCCCTCCATCACCGGCATGCCGGCGGCGGCGCCGATGTCGCCCAGCCCGAGCACCGCGGTGCCGTTGGTGATCACCGCCACCATGTTCGAGCGGATCGTGAGATCGAATGCCCGGAACGGCTCATCGGCGATCGCCCGCGCCACCCGCGCGACACCGGGCATGTAGGCCACCGACAGGTCGTCGCGGGTCTCCAGCGGCACCGTGGGCACCATCTCGATCTTGCCGCCGTAGTGCATGGCGAAGGTGCGGTCGTGGTGCGCGAGAACCGTGACTCCCTCGACCTCGCCGGCCGCGGCTACGATCCGGGCGGCGTGATCCTGGTCGGAGGCGTTGACCACCAGCTCCCGGGTGACGGTCTCGTGCCCGGTGTCGACCACGTCGATCGCCCCGATGTCGCCGCCTACCTCGCCGATCTTGGTGGTGAGCCGTCCGAGCAGGTCGCTCGGGCGGGTCGCAATCTCGACCCGGATGGTGACGCTGTACTGGGCGCTCGGCGTGACGGCCAACGGTGCTCCTTGCACGCGGTCTGTGGGAAAAGCGTGGTAACCGAAAGAGCATACCGTCCGCCTCGGCGGTCTCCTGCCGCGCGCCTCGGCCGACGGTCACCGGTCTAGACTCGCACCGTGAACGAACCCACATCCGCGCCCGCCGTCGGCGCGCCGACCACGACCGATGCCGCGACCGGCGGCGAACGGCCGCTGCTGCTGATCGACGGGCACAGCCTGGCGTTTCGGGCGTTCTTCGCCCTGCCGGATTCGATCGGCACCGACCAGGGGCTCCCGACCAACGCCCTGTACGGGTTGGCGGCCATGGTGATGAAGCTGCTGGGCGAGGACCGCCCCGGGCGGGTGGTGGTCGCCTGGGATGCTCCCGGGCCGACCTTCCGGCACGAGATCGACCCCGAGTACAAGGGCACCCGTGCCAAGACCCCGGATCTGTTCCGGGAACAGTCGGTCTATTTCCGGCCGCTGATGGAGGCCTTCGGTTTCGCCAACGTGGAGCTGCCGGGATTCGAGGCCGACGACATCATCGGCACGTTGGCCACCCGGGCCGCCCGGGCGGGGGAGCGGGTGGTGATCCTCACCGGGGACCGCGACGCGTTCCAGCTGGTGGATGACCGCATCAGCGTGCTGGCCACCGGGCGCGGGGTGACCGACACCGTCCTGTACACCCCCGAGGCCGTGCGGGACCGCTACGGCGTCGGCCC
>DAOKZF010000142.1:3046-4865 GCA_035325785.1 Miltoncostaeaceae bacterium | reverse complement strand
CGACCGGGGTGGGGGCGAGGTCAGTTTCGCCCATCCAGCCGGTGGTGAACGGCAGCAGTGTCACCCAGAACAGCAAATGCAGGTTGGCCCACAGGGCGGCGCCGTTCACCCGTTCGGCGATCTGGAACATGTGGTGGTGGTTGTTCCAGTAGATCCCCACGTAGATGAAGCTGAGGACGTGGATCGCGAACGGCGCGCCGATGGCGTCCCACAGGGCGCTCAGATCGGTGCCGTCGGGGGTGTGCAGGGCCAGCACCATGATCGTGATGGCGACGGCGAACACCCCGTCGCTGAAGGCTTCCAGGCGGCCGGTGGGCATGGGGGAAATCTAATGCGTCGACGGGCCGCGCATCGATGGCATCGCGTTTCCGAAAGCGTGTCGACGCTGCTACCCTTGGCGCAGTACGACACACGGGCCCGATCCAGTTTCGACGGAGCGGTACCGCATCAGCAAGCGAGCCGCGGACTCGGTGGACCGCGTCAAAAACCGAGAACAAACGAAGCTGCGGACAACTCTCCGAAGCTCGCTCTCGCCGCTTAAAAACCGGTACTGAGAGCCATTGGCCCTCCTTCGGGTTGCGAGGGGGATCACCGATGTCAGCCAGCAGCTCTGGTTCGACGGCAACGGCACTCGGCCGGCGAATGAGATTTCAGGAGTACCTGGCGAGGGAGCGGTTGGTCGACGGTGACGCCCCTCGTGAGATCCTCACTGACGACTGCGCTCGGAGAATCTGATGGGGGAACGTTTTCGGACGCCGGGGCAGTGCCGGCCGGGTCCACTGAAACACTCTCTGGCGGGAGTTCTGGAAGTTCAGAACTCCCGCCAGAGAGTGTTTGGGGCCGGTTTCGCGTCTGCGTGAGGAGCGTAGGAGGCCCACGACGGCTGCTGCGGGCGGGGCCCATGACTCCGCGACGCCCATGCGCGTTTCGGGAGCTTCGAGCGTGGACGACGTCGCAGCCGCGAACGCTGTGCCCCAGCGGCTCGTTCGAAGGCCGATCGGTGAGTGATCGAGGTGCGGACGCGTGCTGCTGCACGAGTAGGTGACAGGTGGGGTTTCATGCTGCGAGGGATGCTGCGGTGGTGCGAGCGTGGTCGGCGTCGACGGGCTCCTCGGCGGCGATTTGGCGGCCGCGGGCGGCATCGCCGGTCGAGGCTCCTCTCAGGTGGCGGGAGCTGGGACCGGGCACTCGTGCAAAAGGGGTCTCCGGCCATCCGTGCTCGCCGGCGTGCTTTGGCGACTGAGGCGGAAAAGGGCACTCGGCGGGACTACCTCAGTGGTAGCGGCGCAAAGCCACAATTTCAGGAGGGGTAATCGCGTCTGCTTCTGACTACCAGGCCAGTAGTCTTGCGCTATCGTGATTTAAATGGGATCCCGCTCCTACGGTCGATTGGTTGACGGCCTCGAGGCTGATGGACGCGCCAGCGTCGCCATCGACGAGCTGGTCGAGGAGGCGCAAGCGCCGCGCTCACACGTCTCGAAGGCTGTGGTGGCTCTGCGGCGCTCAGGGCGGTTGCGGTCTCCCACGCGAGGGTTCTACGTCATCGTGCCAACTGTTTACCGCGATCGCGGCGATGTGCCTATCGACTGGTTCTTGGACGATTGGATGGGCTACGCGAACCGCAGCTACCGGGTATCGGGGCTGACCGCCGCGGCGCGCTATGGCGCCCGCCATCACGCCGCACAGACCTACGACGTCGTGCTCGACCGCGCGCTTGTCCGTCAATCGGATTCTTGGCCGGAGCGCCTGCGATTCTTCGTTGATCGTGCTGTCCGCCCGACCAGACGGGTCGAGACGGACTACGGACCGCTCGAACTCG
>DAOKZF010000142.1:0-3036 GCA_035325785.1 Miltoncostaeaceae bacterium | reverse complement strand
GGCAACCTGGATCGAACGCTTCGCCGGCCCCTCACATGTGGCGACTGTCCTCTCTGAGCTTGTGCTCGACTCGGACGCGCTCGGCGCCCAGGCGGACGAGCGACCGGTCAGCGTGGTGCGTCGGCTCGGTTTCCTACTCGAGCGCGCCCAGCCGGACCTATCGATCGATCTGCTTCATGAGCGCGCCGCGGGCTACGGCACGGCGACCCCGCTTGTCGTCTCGAGCCCGAGCCTCGGCGAACGCGACCGGCGCTGGAACCTGCTCGTGAATGCCTCTGTCGAACTCGATGAACTGTGATCCCGCTCGCGGCTCTTCGGTCTTGGAGACGGACCCATCCGTGGGCAGACGACATGCAGGTCGAACAGGATGCGCTGCTGTCGCGCGTTGCGATCGAATTGGCTGAACATCGACGACTCGGTGCGGAGCTTGCTTGGCGCGGTGGAACCTGCCTGCACAAGCTCCACCTTCCCGAGCCGCGGCGCTACTCCGAAGATCTCGACTATGTGCTGGTCGGCGAGCGGGCGCGCCGCTTCGCTGAAATCGCCAACGACGTTCAATCGGTGCTCGAGGGGGTAGGCCTCGTCGTGGGACGCTGGCGCGAGATCACGCCGACCCGGATTGCCCTGCGTGGGATGGCCTCGCCGACCAGCCCGCCGCCCGGCGCCGGTGGCCAGTCGCTCAGCGTGAAGATCGAGATCAACACCTCCGATAAGGAAGAGCCGCGAGATGGCACCGCCGAACAGATGCCTCTCACCCGTGTCGGCCACGAGGCGCGTATAGGACGCTGGTGGTCGGGGACCACGGAGATTCTCACCTTCGAGGTGCCAGCGCTGATCGGTTCCAAGTTCCGCGCACTCGGGCAGCGCCGCAAGGGACGCGACCTGTCCGACGTCTGGCTCGCCCGCCAAGAACTATTCATCTCTGATGATGAACTCGCCGAGGCGGCGTGGTGGTACACGTGGGTGCGCGAACGAATCTCACCGCGAGATCTCGCTGTGCGGATCCGAAGCGCTCTCGATGACCCGTCGTTCACCGGGGATCTTGATGCCCTGACCACCACACCCTACGTCGGCTACAGCCCAGTCGCTTACGGGCGGGACCTCATCCGATGGGTAGACGGCCACCTCGGCCCTCGCCACGATGCCAGCCGGGCCGAGAGCGCCGTCCGGCGCGATCAACAACGGTGGGAGCGAAACGGCTGGTCGCCAGATGCCCTCCGCTGCGTCGACTTGGTCGCGAATTCAGGCACGCCGACGCGCTGCCCTCTCTGGCTTCTTCCTGGCACGCCATGTCCCGTGCATGGTTCGCAGCCCTGAATGTGCGTCCAACCTACCGCCGGCGGCGTGTCCAAACTCACGGACGCCGCCGGCGAGAGCCCCATGGATGCCGGCCTCCGGCTATTCCAGAGGTGCCCCACTGCAGCGCCTCTGACGGGGTTCTGGAAAGTCTCAGGACTCCGGCCAGAGGTCGTTGGGGCCGGTCTTGCGGTCTTTCGTGAGGGCGTGAGGGGCCCCAGGGGCACCGTCGTGGGGCGGCGGGACGACGAGGAGCGCTCACGCGGGCGGTGACGCTCTGAGGTGCGCCCGGCGGAGCGCTCCTGCGGGCCGGCCCGGCGACGGTGGGGTTGCCCCCGCCGGCCTTCACCCGCCCTCAGCGCACCTCGAGCACGCCGAAGCGACGTCCGTCGCGCACCCAGACGCGCCCCACAAGCCCTGGGAACACCCGCGCGCGCCGGAACCCGGGCAGCGCCGTGCGCGAGCGCAGCGTCCAGCGCGAACCGGTGGCATCGGTGGCCGCCAGATGCGCCGGCCCGCGGGTGAACGGCATCACGCTCACGAGGATGTCGCTCCCCGGCACGCGCGAGGTGGTCGCCGCGAAGCGGTTCGCCCGACCGATCGGCAGCGTGAGGGTGCGCGTCGTGGGGCGCAGGGGGCGGGTGGAACGGATGCGCACCAACGACGTGACGTTCGCGCGCCGTGTTTCGGCGGTCCACACCGCCGCCGCGCCGTCGCTCAGGCCGATGACGGTCGGTTGCGGGAAGGTGCCGCGCAGCGGGAAGAGCGCGACCCGCTTCGGGGCGCTCCAACGCGTCGCGTTGGGGGCCAGCACCGAATACCTGATCTCGTGCGCCGCCGTCATCTCCGGTACGTCCACCAGCACCTCCGGGTCGGGAATCTCGCCCGGGGGCAGATTCTCGCGCGGCACCGCATACCACTCGTCGTCCCACACCACCGTCACCGAGCCGTCGTCACCGATCGCCCACGACGCGAAGTGGTTGTGCTCCTGGTGGGCGGAGCGCGGCGCCGGCAACGGTGCCCGCGCCGGTCCCTGCAGCGCCCGGCGGACGATCCAACGATCCCCCCTCAGCACCGCCGCGGTGAGCGTCTCGCCGCCGTATCCGCCCGACACCAACGCGAACGGCCCATCATTGCGGCCGTCGGGCGCCATCTCGTTCAGATCGAGGCTGTCCCGCAGGCTCCACGGGATAGGCGGGAACGCCACCTCTCTCCAGGTCTCGCCGCCCGGCGGGGGATCACTGCCCGGGTCGGCGTGCCGGAGCCGGAGGTGCCCACGACGAACAGACCCCCGTTGGGGAGCACCCGAACGATTGGGGAGGGGCCCGCGGCACCGATGGCCGGCACCGGGCTCAACAGCGGTGGATGGGTGCTGTCGGCCTCGATCAGCAACTGTCGACCGACGGGCGCGCCACCGGCGGGGTTGGTGCCCACGCAGACCACCAACGCGCGTCCCTGCGCGATGCCGGGGAGGCTGGCGCCGCCGCAGTCGGCCAGTCGGTTCACCGCGCGCCAGCCGTCGTGATCGGCGAACCACAGGTTCAGATCGGTCGACGGGGCGGCTGTGGTGATCGCCACGAAGCCGCCGCCGCCCAGCTGCACGGGCCGCGACGCCCCGGGGGGAGACGGGATCGGCGTGAGTGACGCCTGCGTCGCGACGGCCGGCGACGCGCACAGCGAGAGCGCCATGATCGGTACCGCCGTCCGCATTGCTCTGACCGCCCGCGCGCGCATGATGCC
>DAOKZF010000141.1:3081-4880 GCA_035325785.1 Miltoncostaeaceae bacterium | reverse complement strand
GTCAACCCCGGCGCGGTCGGCGAGGCCTTCGCCGGCGACCGCCGTCCCCGCTGGGCCTGGCTCGAGGCCGACAACGGGCGGGCAACCGTCCATCTGGAACGGGTCGACGCCCCCCTGGCGACGATCCGCGAACGCTAGACGCCTCGCCGAGGCCGGCCGACTCCGGCCGATCAGGCGTCAGCGCGCGACCAGCCAGCGGGGCACCAGAACGAGCGGCGCACGCGGACGGGCGCGCGGTCGGCGCGACCGCGTCACGCGCGTTGCCCGGCGGGGGCGCACCGCCATCGCCGGCGCCGCCGGGCGGGCCGCGCTCAGCGGTGCCACCAGATGGGCCACCGGGTCGATCGGGGGGCGACGCTCGGGCCGATGCGGGCGCACCTGCACCAACGCGACCATCAGAGCACCGACCACCACAAGGGCGAACAGATGGTCCACCGCCGCCGCGCCACGCTGTCGCTGCCCGCCGATCATCCGCCGACCACCGCCCCCACCTGGCGCGACAGCTCGATGATCAGCACCCCGAGCACCAACAGCAGCACCGCCGGCACCATCACCAACGCCACCACCAGTTGAATCTGCGGGGCCGCCTTGGCCGCGCGATCGCGTGCGGCCTGACGGCGCCCCGCCCTCAGAGAGGCCGCCTGGCCCGCCAACGCGCCCGACAACGGCGAGCCCAACTCGTCGGCCTGCAACAGGGCGGCGACCGCCTGGGTGAGTTCCGGCACACCCACCCGGTCGACCAGAGCCCGATAGGCCGCCGGCCGCGGCATGCCAAAGCGCAGGTCCGCCAGCATACGCGCGACCTCCTCCCCCAGGAGGCCTCCCAGGCGGTCGACCGCCAGCGCCAACGCCGGGTCGAGTGCCATCCCCGCGCCCACGCAGATTCCCAGCAGGTCCATCAGATCGGGCAGCTCGCGCACAATCGTCGCGCGTCGACGTCGAGCGCGCGTCGCCAGCCAACGCCCGGGGGTCGCCGGCGCCGCCGCGATGACCACGATCCCGGCCAGCATGCCCGCCGGACCGCCGGTCACGCCCAACACGACGCCCGCCAGCACACCGAGCGCCACCAGGGTCAGGCGCGCCCGCGCCAGGGAATGCTCATCGAATGCCCCGTCCACGCCGGCCCCGACCACCCGATGCTCATCGCCGGTACGCCGGGCGCGCTCGCACAGCGGCGCGGGCCAGCGAACGCCGCCCGCACGCCGCAACCACCCCGGGACCGCGCCGGGCGCGCGGGAGCGCAGCGGACGGCGCGCGGCCCTGCGTGCGCGCAGCGCCATCGCGGCGCACAGCGCGGCGGCCAACCAGAGCACCGTCGGATCGGCGGGCGACATCAGACCTCCACCCGACCGATGCGTCGGATCCACAGCACCCCAAGCGCATACATGGCGGCCGACACCATCGCCAGCAGGCTTCCCGGCGGCTGGCCCAGAGCGCCGCGCAACGTGCCGGGAGCCGCAACCTCGGCCATCACTCCGGCCGCCACCGGCAAAGCGGCAACCATCCACGCGGTCACACGCGCCTGAGCGGTCGCACCGCGCAACTCGCGCGCCAACCTCACCCGCTCATCGAGCCGGTCGGCGAGCACCGCCAGGGCCCGGGCGAGATCGCCCCCGGTGTGACGCTGCACCAGAATCGCGGTCACCATCACACGCAGATCGCGGGCCGGCACGCGCGCCATCAGGTTCTCGAGCGCGCCCTCGATCCGCGCCCCCAGACGCAGTTCGTCGACGGTCGTGCGCAGCTCTTCGGCCAGCGGATCGGGAAGGTCGCGCGCCGCGCGCGCCAGGGCCTGGCGC
>DAOKZF010000141.1:0-3071 GCA_035325785.1 Miltoncostaeaceae bacterium | reverse complement strand
ACGAGAGACCCGCCGCGAGCGAGGCCGCCAGGGCGTGCGCCGCCCGCGGCAGCTGGCCCTCGATCCGAGCCAGACGCCGCCCCTCCCCCGATCGCACGAAGGTCGCCGCACCGGCCACGACGATCGCGACGGCCGCCGGGATCAACCAGGGGAGGCCCAACGGCCCGGCCACGCCGAACGCCGCCACACCCGCGCCGCCGGCGACCATCGCCACCAACGCGCCGGGGCCAAGAGCCATGCCGCCGCGTTCCAGGCGCCGCGCCAGCGCCCGCCCCCAGCGGGTGCGGGCCACCGGGCCGGGAGCACGATCGGCCCGCGCCGGACGCGCGGGGCCGGGCAGCCGACGCACGGCCATCAGGCGCGCCAGGCCCGCAACCACCAGCACCGCCGACAGACCCGCCACCGGCGCCAGGACCCCGGCGTTCATCCGGCCACCCCCAAACCGTCGGCCTCGATCCTCGCCGCCCGCATCCATTCGCCAACATCGGGACTCCACAGCCAGCGGTCGTCCCCGGGGCGCCGGCGCACCAACGGGGTTGCCCGAGGACCATCACGGTGGGCCGAGACCGCCGCGACCTGCGTGACCGCCCGCCCCCCGTCGGGCAGACGCGCCTGATGGACGATCACGTCAAGGGCGCTGCCCACCTGGTCGCCGACCGCCCGATAGGGCAGATCGACATCGCCCATCAGCGCGAGGGTCTGCACGCGCAACAGCGCGTCCGCCGGCGATGAGGCATGCAGGGTCGACAGCGAGCCCGCGTGCCCGGTGCTCATGGCGGCCAACATGTCCAACGTCTCACCGCCGCGCACCTCCCCGACGATGATCCGATCCGGGCGCATCCGCAGCGCGTTGCGCACCAGGGCACGAATCGGCACCGCCCCCCGGCCCTCCAGGGAGGGCGGGCGGCTCTCCAGACGCACCACATGCGGCAGAGGGATCCTCAACTCGGCGGCGTCCTCGATCGTCACCACCCGCTCACGGGCGGGAATCAGCGCCGCCAAGGCCGCCAGAGTGGTCGTCTTTCCGCTGCCGGTCCCGCCGGTCACCAGCAGGTTGCGCCGCGCCCGGACCGCCAAGCTCAGCAGATCCGCCAGCCGTTCGTCGATCGTCCCCAACCGACACAGGTCCTCCAGCGCCAGCGGCTCGGCGGCGAACCGGCGGATCGTCAGGGCCGCCCCGTCGAGCGCCAGGGGACGGATGATCGCGTTCACCCGCGATCCATCCGACAGACGCGCGTCCACCATCGGACTGGCCTCGTCCACCCGGCGTCCGAGAGGCGCGAGGATCCGATCGATCACATGCAGCAGGTGTGCCTCGTCCTGAAAGTGCACGGCGGCGTCCTCGACGCGCCCGTCGCGCTCGACGAACACCCGTCGCGGCCCGACCACCATGATCTCGGTCACCGATCGATCGCGCAGCAGAGGCTCCAGGGGGCCCAGGCCGAGCGCCTCGTCGACCACCGCGCCGACCAGCGCCTCGCGCTCACGGGCGCCGATGATCTCGCGGTCCTCGTCCAGCAGATCCTCGATCACCTCGCGCAGCGCCGCCGGCTCGATGCGCGTCGATCCGGACACGCGTGGATCGCGGGCCGCCCGCGCGCGCAGGCGCTCCACCGTCCTCGAATCGATCCGCACCGACTCGCTCACAGGATCACCTCCCCCAGCTCGCGTATCGCATCGGTCAGCGGCCGCTTGCGCCCCGTCGGCCAGCGCCCGCCGGCCATCTCGCGCGCCTCGTGCTCGCTCCACGGCAGCGATGCGATCACCGACGCGCCGAGGGCCCGCCCGAAGGCCCGCTCGCTCACCTGCGAGCGACGCCCGAGGGCCAGCACGAACGCCACCCGATCATCCCAACCGTCCGCGCGCGCATCCTCCAGCAGCCGCGCAGCCCTCCCCACACCCGCGAGCGTGGCCGGGCAGACCATCACCACCGCCCGACAGACGCCGATCGCCGCGCGCGTCGGCGCGCCGGCGCCCGGCGCATCGAACACCACATCGCCCTGCGCGCTCACCCGCACCCCCGCCGCGTTGCGCACGCTGGCGCGCTCCAACTGGCGCGCATCCACCTCCTGGGCCACCGCCACCAGGTCGCCCAGAGTCCGCTCGCGCGGCAGGTCCCAGCGGTCCGCCAGGTCCCCCCGCTCCAGATCGAGATCCACCAACAACGGATCGCGCCCACTCCGGACCCAGGCGAGCGCCAGGCCGCCGGCCAGCAGGCTCGCGCCGCAGCCGCCGGCGGCGCCCACCACGATCAGGCTCCGCGCGCTCACGGTGCCCCAACCGCCGCCGGGGTGCCCGACGAATCCTCGTCGGCCGGCCGCACCAACAGACGCACCTCGCGGGCGAAGTTGAGCGCCGCGGTGACGGTGAGCGCTTGGCGGGAGCCCACGCGCAGCAGGACCTCCCCGGCCTCGGTTCCCCCGCCCTCCGGCAGCGAGACCGCGAGCACCTCGGCATCGGCAACGACGACCCGGGTTCGGCCGGTGAGTCCCTCGCCGGTCGACGCGACCACATCCACGCGCATTCCCGGAGCGAGGGCGGAGGCGGCCCCTCCGGCGGCGCTCAGAGGAGCGGCGACGGCCCGCTGGCCCGGTTGCAGCGGTGACGGACCGGTGCCGTCGGCCCCGCCGAGCACCGCCGCGGTGACCGGTTCGCCCGCCGACAGGTGAGCGACCGTCCGGCGGCCGACCGCGGTCTGCGCCGACGCCAACAGCCCATTGAGATCGAGATCGCTCGGCACGGCGACGGACCGGAGCCACTCCTGCGCCACGCGGTCGTCGATCAGGCTGCCGGCCGGTATCGGGCGATCCCCCACGACCACCCAGGACCACTGTTCGCCTCCGGCGGCGGCTCGGACCGTGAAGCCCACCGCAAGCAGTCCCGCGGCCCCGGCCAGCACCAGCCACAGCGCCGCACGCCGCGCATCGATGTGAACCGGCCGGATCATGGCCGCCCCTCGCCGACGGTCAGGCCGCACGCTCCGCAGGGGCACTCCAGCAGCCCCCCGGCGCCACAGTGGCGGCACGGACTCCAGCCGGCAGCGGCCCAGCGCGCCAGCGCGGCCGGGCTCA
>DAOKZF010000140.1:0-4922 GCA_035325785.1 Miltoncostaeaceae bacterium | reverse complement strand
TGTCGTTGGGCGCCGCCGAGGCGGGGTTGCACGTGCTCAACCAGACCCCCCCGCTTCGGGGGGGGCGGGTTGCCTGCGACACGCGGCGCGGACCCGAGTTGCTGTTCGGCGAGGATCGCGGTTACACCCCGGCGCTGTTCACCTGGGACCGATCCCGCGTCTGGTTGGAGGAGCGCGCGCATCCGGATGGGGCCGCCACCCTGGCGGTGACCGCGCTGGAGCGGCGCCTGTTGCCGCTGGTGCGTTACGACCTGGAGGACGAGGGTCGGATCATCGGCGCCGATCGGCTCAACGATGTGCTGACGCGTCTGGGCAGCCCGGTGCGGGTGGAGGAGCCGGCGGTGGCGGTGTTCGGGCGCCGTTCGTCGTGCCTCGAGGGCGATGGGTGGTCGGTGCGCCCAGAGGCCATCAAGGAGAGCCTCTTCGCGATCGCCGCCCATGCGGGAACGCTCACCGGCCGGTTCCGGATCGTCGCCGAGGGTGGCGCCCCGCGCGTGCATGTCCAGTTGCGCGACGGCGCGCGCCCCACCCCCCGTCTGGCCGACCATCTGACCGACATCGCCGCGGCGGCGACCGACGCGCCGGTGACGGTTCGCCTGCACACCTACCGGGACTACCCGTATCACGATGGTGGCGACTTCCAACGCAAGCCGCGGTACCTGTGATGGGTGACCGGATCACGCGGGATCTGCTGAGCACCGATGCGCGACCCGCGCCCCTGAGGGTCAAGGTGAGCGACTCGGCGGCCGATATCGACTCGGCACTGGTGATTGTGCACCGTGGTTTCGTCGCCGCCGGCTACAGCGATCCGCGGCCCTCCGGACGCAGAATGCACGCCTCGTATCTCAATCCTCAGACGGTTTTCGCGCTCGCCTCGATCGATGATGAACCGATCGGAACGATCGCCATGGTCGCCGACGGCCCGTTCGGGCTGCCGAGCGATCGGGCGTTCGCCGAGGAGCTGGACGAACTGCGCGCCCTCGGACCGGTGCGGGAGGTCGGCTCGCTGGTGATCGACGAGCGCTGGCGGCGGCACACTCGGCGGGTCTACATGCACATGCTCGCGACGATGGTGCGACGGGCGCTGACGGCCGACGACGATACCCGGTTCGTGTTGGCGGTGACACCGGAGAACGCGCGTTTCACCTCCGGCCTGTTCAACTGCGACGTGGTCGGTGAGTCGCGCCTGCTGTACGGCGCCCCGGCCGTCCTGCTCTGCACGACTCGCGCCCGCCTGCAGGAGCACTACGCCGAGGCCGACACCCCGACCCGACGCGAGATGCGCCGTCTGGTGTTCGATCCGCAGCCGGAGTGGTTGGAGATGAGCCTGACCGGCGTTCCGCCGCCGCGGGAATGGTGGTTACCTCTGCTGGAGGAGGAGGGAACCGTCGCCCGGCTGCGTAATCAGCTTGCGGTGCTCAACATATCCCACCATGGCCCCGGCGCGGACGGCGCGCGGGGGTGAGTCTGCCCGGAGGCGACGGTATTCCGTGAGTGCCTCCGCGCACAGATCATCGCCGTTGCGACTGTGGTCGGATGGCGTGCGCCCGGAGGCGGCGCCGATTGTGGCCGCCGGTGCGGCCGCGGTGGTGGTGGTCGTGGCGGCGTTGCTGGTGAGCGGCGGGGTGCTGCGTGTGTCGTGGGGGGCCGCCTGTGCGGTGGTGATGACCTGCGCGCTGGCGGCCCTGGCCGCCCACAGCGCCCTGCGCGCGGGCCGGCGGGCGGCGGGGATCGAGCGTCGGGTGTGGCGGCTGTTCGCCTTTGGCTTCCTCAGTTGGGCGCTGGGCGTGGTGCCGTACCTGGTGTTCCTGATCGACGGCGGCGATCTGCGCTCACCGACCGCCTTTTCGCAGATGGGTTTCCTGCTGGCATACCCATTCTGGTATCGGGCGTTGTGGCTGGTGCGCGAGCCGGTCGTCGGCGCCAACCGTCTGCAGCAGGTGGAGACCTGGTTGATGGAGTTGGCGGTGCTGTCGCTGGCCGGAGCGACGGCGGCGGGGGCCCTGTGGCACGACGAGTTGAGCGCGTTGGCCAACGTCGCGCAGATGGTCCCTCTGGGGCTGGATCTGCTCCTGTTGCACGCGGTGTACAGCGCCGTGCGCCGTTCGGCCGTCACGCATCGGACGGCCTTCGTGTGGCTGGCCTACGGGTTCGCCGCGCTGGCGGTGACCGATGCGGCGGTGACGATGCTGGTGGCGAACGCCCCGGTGCCGGTGTTGGCCGTTGCCATGTTGGGGTATGCGGCGGCGATGTGCCTCATGACCATTGCGGCGCTGCGTCCGTTGCGTGTCAGCGAGGCGCAGACGATGCTGTGCCGTTCTCCCGCCCTGTTGGCGGCCTTGGGAGTCGGCCTGTCGGTGGTGGCGACGATGGTGGTGCCCGAAAGCCCCGTGCGGCTGGCGACCTTCCTCTTGGGGGCCGCGTTGTTTGTGCGGATGTGGATGTTGATCGGCCGGACCGGCCAGAGCGAGACCGACAGCCTGACCGGCTTTCTGGAGCGGCGGGCGTTTGCCCGCCATCTTGCCGGTGTCGCCCAGCTGGCCGACCGGGAGCGCCCGGCGGCTCTGATCGCCATCGAGATCTGCAGCTTCGGGGCATGGTCGGCTCGCCACGCGAACGCCGAGAACGATCGGGCGTTGGAGCATCTGGCCAGCGCCCTGGATGCGTCGGCCCTGGAGCGCGGGGTATGGGGCCGGTTGGGGGTGGACCGAATGGCGTGGGTCGGGCGGGTGGATGGAACCGAACACGCCCGAAGTCTGGCTCAGACCGCGCAGGCCAGCGCGGCCGCCGGCAGCCCGACCGGCAACGCGCGGGCGGCGTTCGTGGTGGTGCCGGCCGACGCGCTCGAGGGCGGTGACGCCCTGGCGGCCGGCGAGGAGGCCTTGACGGCCGCCCGCGCGGCCGGTCGTGCGGTGGTCGCGTTCGATCGGGGCCACCTGGATGGCATCCAGCATTCGGGCAACTACGCGTCGGAGTTCGATCGGCGGCGGGACATCGTGCTGGACATCTTCCGCCGGCGCGCGGCGATCGAAATCGCGCTTCAGCCGATCGTCTCGCTGAGCGATGGACGGGTGGCCGGCTATGAGTCGCTCGGGCGGATCTCCCTCACCCCCCAGCGCGGGCCGGACAAGTGGCTGGAGGAGGCGCACGCGGTCGGCCTGGGCGTTGAGCTGGAGGTGGCGCTGGTGCGTCAAGCGCTCGCCCGGCGCGCCGAGCTGCCCGATGGGTGTGCGCTCTCGGTGAACGTCGGCCCGGATGTGATGCTGACGCCGGAGTTGGCCGATGCGCTGGGCGAGCACGCCCTGGAGGGGGTGATCATCGAGATCACCGAGCACGAGGCCGTGCGCGATTACACCCGCCTGGCGGCCCGCCTGGCCGATTTCCGGGGACGCGGCGCCCGGATCGCGATCGATGACGCCGGCGCCGGGCACTCCTCGATGCGCCACATCGCCCAGTTGGCGCCGGACTTCATCAAGCTCGATCGCTCATTCGTGCACGACCTGGATGTCGACCATGTGCGGCGCGCGCTGGTGCGTTCGTTCATGAGTCTGGAGCCCGAGCTGGGCACGATCGTGATCGCCGAGGGCATCGAGCGCCCGGGCGAGCTGAACGCCCTGCGCGAGTTGGGCGTTCCCCTGGGGCAGGGTTACCTGCTGGGCCGGCCCCAGGTGGAGGTGTCGGCCGGCGCGGAGGTCGCCGGCTGGGACGACTTGGTGGGCGTGGAATAACCCCGCCCGGTCGATGGTCGATCCGGGACGGCGCGTCCTCTACAGCCCCGCCAGGTACCCCTTGTACGCCTCGGCGTCCATCAGTTGATCCACCTCGCCCGGATCGGCCAGCTTGACGCGAATCAGCCACCCCTCGCCGTAGGGGTCCTCATTGACCGTCTCCGGCTTCTGGCTGACGGCATCATTCACCGCGATCACCTCGCCACCGACCGGCGCGAAGATGTCCGAGACGGCCTTCACCGACTCCAGCTCACCGTAGGTCTCGTCCTTGGTGACCGACGAGCCCACCTCGGGCGGATCGAAGTAGACGACCTCACCCAGGGCATCCTGGGCGTACCAGGTGATACCGCACACGGCCTCATCACCCTCCACGCGCACCCAATCGTGCTCGCGGTGGTAGCGAAGATCACCGGGATAGGACTGCTCAGCGGCCATCGGTCACTCCTTCATTGAGAGGTCTCAACCAGCGGCCGCGACGCGACAACCGCCGCCTTCGCGCTGCCGCGCACATCAACGGTCAACTCGGTCCCCGGCTCGCCCAGATCCGGCGGCAGATAGGCCATGCCCACCCCCACCCCGAGCGTCGGTGACAGGGTACCGCTGGTCACCGTGCCCACCGGGGCCCCGTCGTGGCTGATCGTCAAACCGGGGCGAGGCAGACCCGGTTCGCGGAAACGAAAACCGACCAGGCACTCGGCCGGCCCGGCCTCGATGCGGGCCAGCAGGGCCTCGGCGCCGGCGAACCGCGCCCCGACCAGGTCGCAGGCCCACAGCAGGCCGGCCTCCAGCGGGCCGCGCTCGCGCGAGAGCTCCTGCCCGTACAGGGGATAGCCCATCTCCAAACGCAACGTGTCGCGCGCCACCAGACCCGGCGGCGTGGGCGCGAGCCCCTCCGGGAGCCCCATCAGGGCGTCCCACAGGTTGCCGACGGCATCCCACGGGCACATGATCTCGACCCCGGGCTCGCCGGTGTAGCCGGTGCGCGCCACCAGGCACGGCGCATCGGCAACGGTCACCTCGGCCACCGAGAACCGTTTCAGATCGGCCAGGGGCGTCGGATCGGCCAGCTGTGCGAGAGCCCGCTGCCAGTCGCGCCCCTGCAGGGCGAGCATCGCGACCTCCCAGGAGCGGTCCGCCCACTCCACCTCGGCCGGCAACAGCTCCTCCAAACGCTCCACGCAGGCCAGCACGTTG
>DAOKZF010000139.1:0-4926 GCA_035325785.1 Miltoncostaeaceae bacterium | reverse complement strand
GTGCGCACCGACCCGTGGAACTGCCCGGCCGAGGGATGCACGTTCGTGGCGAACTTCCTCACCGCCGCCCACCTGATCGTGGTCTGGCCCGAGGCGGACGACCCGAGCCTGCTGCGCCACGCGGCCGCCGCGCGTGACGTGAAACGCAATCCGAAGGTCGATGTCTACGAGCCGGCGTTCGGTCCGGCGACCTCCTACTACCAGTGGGAGGCGGCCGGCAATCCCGTGCACGCGGTCCGCAAGGACGTCGGCGACAACGTGTATCGCTCGCGCTGAGGGGAGACAGCCCCGAGCGGTTCAGGCCGCCAGCGCCGCGTCGACCCCCAGGCGTCCGCGGGCCTCGTTGAACGCGGTGCGCAGCGTCGCGGTGTCGGAACGGGTGGCCATGGCGGTGACCACCGCGTCGGCCACCGCCCGCATGTGAGAGTCGGCCTCGGCGAGCTGCTCGCGCACCCGGTCGAACAGCACCGTGAAGGCCTCGGATCCGGTGACGTGACGGGCCTCGATCCGCCCGGCCATGTGCAGGGCGCCCAACATCGCCAGGGCCGAATCGATGCGCTCGGCTCCGCGCTCCAGGGAGCGCAGATGACGGCCCAGCCCGGTCAGGGCATCGGCGAGCTCATCGATGTGATCGGTGAGGGAGTCGAGCAGTACCGTCAGACTCGTCTCACGCCGGGCGCGGACCTGCGGCTCGTGGGTTGCCGTCTCCAACTCGAGCGCCGAGACGATCGCCATGTCCACCTGGCCCTTCAGCAGCGCGATTCGATATTCGAGGTTGCGCAGCGCCGCCATGGTGGGGGTGACGTCGTCGGTGAACAGCCCCACGGCGGTGGCGATCGAACCGGCGCAGTGGCTCATGCGGTCGGCCACCACCGCCAACGTCGCCCCGCCCACGGTGAGCCTGCGGGCGGCGATCAACCCGTTGAGGGCGTTGCGGTCCACCGCGTCCGCCAGCCGGTGGATGAACGCCGTGGACTGCTGCAGGGTGGCCGCCGCCGCCGCGAACACCTCCACGCCGGCGAACAGCCGATCCAGGTCTGTGCAGGCGTCACCCAACGGGCGCGACATGGGGCCGGTGAGCGCCGGCGGCCGATGACCGGCGGCCGCCAAGGCCGTCTCACGAGAGCGGATTTCCAACGGCAGCACGTGACGGGCGAATGCGTCGTAGTCGGCGAAACCCGCCTGGCGCACCTGGTCGAGGAGGAACGGCAGGGCTTCGACGGCGACCTCGCGCGGGCGCATTCCGCCATCGGCCAGCTCGCGCTCGTGCGCCAGAGTGCGCGCGTAGATCTCCTGCACCAACGGGAAAACCGGCGAGCTCGGCTTGAGGCGCACCGACAGGTAGCCGTCGCCGGCGGGAATGAGGGTGGCCATCACCCAGTAGTAGGCGCCATCGGCGGCCATGTTTTTCACATAGCCGGCCACGGCCCGCCCGGCGTGCAGGTTGTCCCACACCAGGCGGAAGACCGACCAAGGCATGTCCGGATGGCGGATCAGGTTGTGGGCCTTCCCGATCATCCGTTCTTCCGGATACCGGCTGACCCGCACGAACACGTCGTTCGAGGCGCGGATGATTCCCTTGGCGTCGGTGATCGAGAGGAACAACTCCTCCAGCTCGAAGGGGCTCTCTCGGTCGGTGGGGGTGACGGCCATCAGGTCTCGCCCTCCCGCCTCAGGCGGCGATCGCCACCTGGGCGCCCACGCGTGCGGGCGCCTGAGCGATCGCGCTGCGCAGCGCCGTGGTGTCGGAGCGGGTCGCCATCGCCTTGGCCACCGCGTCGCCCACCGCGTCCATGTGGGCATCGGCCTCGCTCAACTGCTGGCGCACCCGGTCGAACAGCACCGTGAAGGCCTGGGCGTCGCCCACATGCTGGGCCTCGATCCGTCCGGCCATGTGGAGCGTATCGAGCACCTTGAGCGCCGATTCGATGCGCTCCGCGCCGCGCTCCAGGGCTCGCAGGCTGCGGCTGAGTTCGGCCAGGGAGGCC
Source organism: Miltoncostaeaceae bacterium (assembly GCA_035325785.1). Classification (GTDB taxonomy): domain Bacteria; phylum Actinomycetota; class Thermoleophilia; order Miltoncostaeales; family Miltoncostaeaceae; genus JAVJSF01. The sequence continues at coordinate 2,938 of DAOKZF010000139.1, read as the reverse complement.
CCCAGCGCGTCGATGCCCTCGCCGGCGGAGTCGATCAGCGCGGCCAGGCTCGCCTCGCGGCGGGCGCGCACCTCGCCCTCGTGGTGGGCGTCCTCCAACTCCAGGGCGAAGTCGGTGGCCATGTCCAACTGGGCCTTCAGCAGGCCGATGCGGTACTCGATGTCCTGAAGGGCCTGCATGGTCGGGGTGACATCGCCCATGAAGCCGACCACCGCGGTCGCGATCGACTCGGCGCAGCGGCTCATCTGATCGGCGACCACCCCGAGCGTCGCTCCGCCGGCGGTCAGCTTGCGCGCCGCCACCAGGCCGTTGAGGGCGTTGCGGTGAACGGCGTCGGCCAGCCGGTGAATGAACTGCGTGGAATCGCGCAGCGTGGTGGCCGCCGCGGTGAAGACCTCGATTCCGGCGAAGAGCCGATTCAGGCCGCCGCTGGCCACTCCGAGTCGTTCGGACACCGGGCCGTTGAGCGGGGGGGCGCTGAAGCCGCCGGCGCGCAGGGTGACCTCCCGGCTGCGGATCTCCAGCGGGAGGATGTGGCGGGCGAAGGCGTCGTAGTCGGAAAAGCCGGCCTCGCCGATCAACTCGTGCAGGTACGGCAGCGCCTCGGCGGCGAGCTCGCGGTGCTTCATGCCGGAGCGCTCGAGCTCGTGCTCGCGCCGCAGGACCTTGGCGTAGATGTCCTTCACCGTTTCGAGCATCGGCGAGGTCGGTTTGAGGCGCACGGAGAGGAACCCGTCGCCCAACGGCGACCAGGTGGCGAGCACCCAGTAGTAGGCGCCGTCGGCCGCCAGGTTCTTGACGTATCCGGCGATTGGTTTGCCCGCGAGCAGATGGTCCCAGACCATCCGAAACAGCGCTCGTGGCATCTCGGGGTGGCGGATGATGTTGTGCGGGCGACCGATCATCGCCTCTTCGGGGTGGCGACTGACCCGCACGAACACGTCGTTGCAGGCCTCGATCAGCCCCTTGCGGTTCGTGGTGGAGAAGAAGAGCTCGTGGATTTCGAACGGGCTCTCGCGGTCAACAGGTGGGATCGACATGGGCCAGCCATCGGCCGCGGACCGAGCGATCTGAAGAAGAAACGCCAAAATCGCCAAACTCACCGGCGGGTCGCCGGCGCGGGCGGGTTCAGCCCCGGCGCGGAAAGACGTCCAACGTGAGCGAGGCGACCCGGTCGAGGATCAGAACCCCGTCCAGGTGGTCCATCTCGTGCAGGATCACCCGCGCCTCGAAGCCCTCGGCGCCGATGGTGCGCCGCCGTCCGTCCAGGTCGGTGGCCTCCACCGTGACCCGCGCCGGACGGCGGACGTTCGCGGTGATATCGGGCAGGCTCAGGCAGCCCTCGCGCCCCTTCTTGTTCCCGGAACGGGACACCACCACCGGGTCGATCAGCCACAGCGGCCCCTGGGCGTCGGGCACCTTCGGGTGGCCGGTGCAGTCCACATAGGCGATCCGCCACAGCTCGCCCACCTGGGGGGCGGCGATACCCACGGTGCGCGGATGCACCGCGGCGGTGTCGAGCAGATCCTGTGCGAGCCGACGAATCGCCGGTCCGGGACGCCCGATCGGCACGCAGGGCAGCTTCAGCCGCCGGTCCGGGTAGCGCAGCACCGGGCGTACCCCCATCAGGCGGCCGCCATCAGAGGATCTCGTCGCCCTCGTCGTCGAGCGTCAACTCCACGCCGTATTCGGCCGCCACCGCCGCCAGCCGCTCGCGCAATCGGGGTGCGTCGAACCCGGGCGGCACCTCCAGCTCGATCCCCAACACATATACGGGAGGGTCGCCCACCCGCCGCGCGGACAGGTCGATGATGTTGCCCCCCAGCCCCGCCAGGTGGGCCGCAACCCCGTGCACGATCCCCGGCCGGTCGGCGCCGTACACCGACAGCACCGCCCGCGGGCGGAGGGCCGCCGGCGCCGCGGGCGCCGCGGGCGCGATGTGCAATCCCAATCCCAGCCGGGTCGCGGCCGGCGCCAGGGCTCCCTCCAGACGGGATGCGTCGCACTCATCCGGCACGCTCACCGCCAGCATGGTCGCAAACGATCCGCGCAGCAGCGCCGCGCGCACGTCGGCCAGGTTCACGCCGAGCCCGAGCAGGGCCTCGGTGAGAGCGGCCACGATCCCGGGGCGGTCCTCCCCGACCGCCGTCACCACGAACTCATTCATCGACGCCAGCCTAACCGTCCGGGCCGGGTAGGATCAGGCCGTGGAGCACGGCCAGACCTGGAACGTCGCCCTGACCGTGACCGCGGCGCGGATCGCTGCCATCCCGGTGCTGATGGTGTTGGTGCTTTCGCCGGGCATCCCGGACCACCGTTGGTGGGCGGCCGGGGTGTACCTGGTCGCCGCCGCCACCGACAGCCTCGACGGTTGGCTCGCCCGCTCGCGCGGACAGACCACGGTGGCCGGTGCCTTCCTCGACCCGCTGGCCGACAAGCTCCTGTTGAGCGCCGCCCTGGTCTGTCTGGTGGAGGTCGACGAGCTGGGCGCCTGGGTGGTGATGATCATCATCGCGCGGGAGTTCGCGGTCACCGGGCTGCGCCTGGTGGCGGCCGCCAACGACCTGATCATTCCCGCGGACCGGCTGGGGAAGGCCAAGACCCTCAGCCAGAACCTCGCGATCCTCGCTCGGCTCGCGCCGCACCCCTGGCCGGTGATCGACACCCCGCTGCTGGCCCTGGCCGTGGCGATGACCGTGCTGAGCGGCATCAACTACTTCGCCGTCGCCCACCGGCGCTACCACTCCCGGGCTCGGAGCGCCGCCGCATGAGCGCAGCCATCGCGATCGCCGTCGCGTACCTGCTCGGCTCGATCCCGTTCGGCTACGTCGCCGGGCGGCTGCGGGGCATCGATATCCGCACCGTCGGCAGCCGTAACGTGGGTGCCACCAACGGGTTCCGTACCCTCGGCAAGCCGACCGGCATTGCCGTGATGGCC
>DAOKZF010000138.1:3805-5047 GCA_035325785.1 Miltoncostaeaceae bacterium | reverse complement strand
GCTTGAACGGGGCCACGGCTGAGGAGCCGTGGTCAGCGGCCACGCCCTCCTGCGGATCGCGCCGACCGACGACGCGCTTCAACGGGGCCACGGCTGAGGAGCCGTGGTCAGCCGCCGGGCTGATGATCGCGCGATGGCCGAATCGCTAGCTTCAACGGGGCCACGGCTGAGGAGCCGTGGTCAGACGGCCGCCACCACCCGCGGCGCGGTCGCCTACCTGCTTCAACGGGGCCACGGCTGAGGAGCCGTGGTCAGTACACAGCGACAAGCTGGATGTGAGTCCATGTCCTCGCTGCTTCAACGGGGCCACGGCTGAGGAGCCGTGGTCAGTCCCCCTCGATCTTATGGGGTACCTCGCGGAGCGCTACGCTTCAACGGGGCCACGGCTGAGGAGCCGTGGTCAGGGCTCTCCTGAGATCCCGCGTGGGGACGGGGAACCCAAGGGCACTTGCGAGCGGTGCGCAAGGAAAGACGGACAAGAAGCGTTCATTGGGACGAAGCAAGAATATTTGTTGTCAAGGTGCAGGTGATTTGTCGAGGCGAGCGCTCCCGGGGATCACCGCACGTTCGGGGCCACTCGCAGCAATCATACGACCGTCGGGCCGCCGCGGAAAACCTCGCGAACCGAACCGATCTGGGCGACTGGGTCGACACCGGCAGCGCCATCGAGTTGCCCGAGATCAAAGAGCGTCACGCTGTCGACGTCGGCATCGGCGACCGCTGCGAGGGCATCCACTAACTGAATGCGTTCCGCCGCGGTCAGATCGCAGACAAAGACCGAATACTGCAGTGCGTGGCCCCATTCTCGCGCCAGGCGATGCACACGGCGGAGACGGCCAGGGTCGCGGATATCGTAACAGAGCAGATGCCGCCGTCTCACAACGATCAGCGAGTCACAAACGGGACGTATTCGCCGATCTCGCCGGTCAGCACCCGAGCGAACAGGCGTGCTTGGAGCGCCATGATTCGACGGTATGAGGCGCGGTAGCCGAACAGCGGGTGGACAATCTCGGTCGCCAAGCGCCGCTCGAATGCCTCAATCAGGTGTCGCCGCCCCTCCGGTGAGAGAGCGTAGGCACCACCGCGGGCGATTAACATTGAAGGCGTTATTTCTCCATTATTGATCACGCCAACGACCACCGAATCGGCGACCAGGGGGCGGAACTCCTCGGCGAGATCGAGACCGAGGGCCGGCCGGCCGTAGCGCGGCCGGTGAAGAACCCCGACATACGGGTCAAGACC
>DAOKZF010000138.1:0-3795 GCA_035325785.1 Miltoncostaeaceae bacterium | reverse complement strand
GCTGCGACGACCGTCTCTCGCAACAGCAACGAGTAGGCAAATGACAAAAGGGCGTTCACCGGATCTCGCGGAGGCCGGCGATTTCGACCCGCCATCGTGAACCTGACGTGGTCGCCCTCACCTCCGCTGGACAGCATCCGAGGAAAGGCCGAGAAATACGTGCGCGCGGCGGACCCTTCAACGCCGAGCAACTCGGCAACCGACCGGACTCTTTTCGCGTGCCTGGCGGCGCGCTGCAGACGCGAAAGTTCATCGGAAACGTCCGCCCTGTGGTTCCGACGCAGCAGCACGCGTTGGTTCAGAACCTTTCCGGAAATTATTTGTCGCGCCACAGAAAGCGCCTTCTCATCATCCGCCGCCGCGGCGAACTGCGCGTTCCTCAGGTCGGCGTTGCGATGCCCGGGTCCGGTCGTGACGGCCGTGAGCCAGCCGCCGTAGGTGTGGTGGGTAATCGGCGCGTCTCTCTCGGCCAACGCCCTCAGTACCGGAGCGCTCACCGCGGCGTTGCCGAAAATCGACACGTGGGAAACATCGATCGGTCGGACGGAAACAAGCAACTCGTCGTGCTTACGCACCTCGATCCGCCCCGCGCGCAGACCGACGTGCGCGCCCTGTTCCTGCACGTACAGCGGCTGAGCGTCATCCCTCGGTGTGACCAGACGACGGATCGGCGACGAGGCGGCCCCCACCAGTGCGTTGGTCTCGTCGGGCAGGCAGATACCCACCAGAGAACAGCGTGGGCACTTGGGGCTATTGACCAGTGGGGGTGGGCACGGCCCCATCGCCGCCGCCCTCAGCTGCAGAAGAAGATCGCGGACGTGTTGTTCCCTCTCCGGCGTGAGGGGAACCACGATGCGTCGGCGTGCCTGGGGATACGAGATGACGCCTCGGCTGACGCGGTAGCCGTTCTCCTTCAGGATCATGGCCTGCGCGACGACCTGCACCTCGTCCGAATCCCAGGCGGTACCGTCCTGACGCGGCTTGCCGCGCTTGCGTTCGACGGGCATGACTTCGTCGCCGTCGGCCTCGACAATGTCGATCCGCGCGACCATCCCCAGTTGCGGCGCATCCAGCAGTACGGAATGCGCCTCGGTTGTTTCCCCACCGTCCCCCGGCTCATCGAGGCGACCGGACGGGCGATCGACACGAGCATGCAGAGAGCGCCCCTCAACGGTGTCGGACGAGTCGGCGAACTCGGACTGGACCCATTCGAGATGGAAGAGACGCGGGCAGTAGGCGAACTCGTTCAGCATCCTCGCCGGCACGAGCTGCGGCGCCTCCCTCATGCCGGAAGGAAGAGACCCAAGCCGAAATGCGACTGGCGCCCGAGCGCGACGGGCCCGCGCACCGGCTCCGTAAACGTGAGCGTCCACCCGGTACGCGGAGGCAGGGTCCCACGGTGACGCCGGCCGCCATCGCGCTCCGCGCGGAACGCCCCCCACGCCGTCCGTTGTGGCCTCAGCGGGACGACCTGCGCAGGAGCGGGAAGACCGCGACGTTCCAACTCCCGCAGGAGTTGATCTCGCGGCGCCTCCCGCAACTGACCGCCTCGACGACGAGGGAAACGCGGTGCCAAAAACGGCGTGTGGGACGTCCAGCTGCGTGAGCGCATCGTCGTGCTGAAAGCATCGAGTTCGGCAGCGTCCTCGGGATACACCCCGAGGGAGACCGCGTGCACCGGAGAATCCAGACGCCACGAGCTGCTGAGCCGCGTCACATCGAGAGCTTCCCTCATCGCCACGGTGAGGCCCGCCGGGCACCACACGGTGAGGTGGTCGATCCGCCCGTCACCGTCCTCGTCGCTCGGCAGGTAGTGACAGTGGCGATGCCCCTCCAGGACCGCGTCGCTCACCGGGTCGCGCCCCCGCAGGAGCGCCACGTCGGCCGCAGGCAAGCGGTCGGCACGACGGAGCGTCGCTGCGCGGAATAGATCGGCCACGCGGACGGTGTCGACGAACGCAGGAAGGGCGGCCCCTTCAAGCGCAAAGCGCATCACGGTCGGCGTCTGACGGTGGCGCCGCCGCGGCGTCCGTCGAACAGCCGGCGGTTCGAGCATCCCGTCAGGGAGCAGGAACGCCGACCAGGCACCCGCCAGCGGCGAATCGAGGCGGCGTTTGCGACGCTCGGCGGTCGACACCGACAGGGCCTCGACGGAAACATCCGGGGCCACGCAGAGCACGCTCACGGCGGCGCCATTTGCCGACTGGCTCTCTTCGAGCGCACGGACCGCCTGCAAGCCCTCAAAATCGTCCAAGCTCTCGCCCGAAAGCAAACGCAAGATGCACTGAGACTCCGCGCGCCCCAGGTACGGGATGCGCGAGAGGAGCCCCTCCAGCGCACTCCGATCGTCTCCGGGTATCTCGGCGTCCGGGAACCTCATCACCAGACGGGGCGACTCCAGATGGACGAAGGTATCGAGCACCGGGGATGACGTCGTTCCCGACTTCGTTTTTGTCGGAATGAGAACCAGCGGCATGTAATGACGCGTGTGCGCCACGACCCCCCGCGGCAGGAAAAACTCGGCCGGCGTGGAGAGCGCCTGCAGGAGCGCCGCCATCCACGACTCGTCCGGGCGCTCATCGAGCGGCGTGCGATACCACGCGCTGACCAACGCACGCGCCAACCGCCACGGCGACGGCGGCCACTCCGGCGCGCCCTCGTTGGCAGCCTGTCCCCAGGGAGTCGCGTGGTAGCGCCCAAAGAGGAGGTCGACTTCGATCGCAATCATCAGTCAGGAAGGGAACTGGGCAACCAGGGGCTCGCAGACCCCATCGGGCGTCGCGGTCGCGATGGCCTCGGTCAGTTCGTCCTCGGACGGGAGCACCCCGCCGTCGGGTCGCTCGAGCCGTGTTGCGACGACGTCGAGATCGCATGCGGTGCGCAATCGCAGCCCCTGATCGAGCAGACGAGTCACCTCGGTGAGAGCAAGGGCGAGCAGCCCTTTGGTCTGGGCAGCAGGGAGCCCGTAGCTGCGGAGCTGGTGCGTGTCGACGACAAAGCTCGCCTCGATTGTCTCGGCGACGAACTCGGTACGGGGGAACGGCACGTTGCCGAAGCCCTCTTCCGACCCGCGCTTACCCTCCTGCCGGCCGACATCACCCTTATTCGACACGTGGTCGAACTTCACGCCACCCGAATGTGCGGCGCTCACGCCCGCCGCCTCGACAAACGCGGTGATCGCCCGGGGGATCTTGGGCTGACCGAACCACTTCTGGTCGGCGAAAAACACGCCGTGCACCAGACAGAGCGGATCCAACGAGTAGACCGCCCCGTAGACCTGGTGGTGGTCGATCGGTCGACCGTCGGTCAGTCCCATCCGCTCGGTCAGCAGGTCGAGGCCGGTCTGGCCTGCGATCGAGGCCGCCTTCACGTAGGCGGAGGCGAGGCGGTGCGATTCGGTGCGGCTCGAGGTGAGGTGGGTACCGTCCTCGGATTGAACCTCGATGCTCGGAAAGCGATCCGAGGGTGCGAGCGGGCGGTTCGCTGCCGCGTCCCACAATTGGAGTTCAAGCCGGTTGGCCATCGACTGGGCGCTCTCGACCAACAGCATGTCGCGCCCGTCGGGGCCGCGGTAGACGGCCGCCCCGAGGTCGGGGAAACCGGTGGGTTGAAAGCGAGTGCCAGCGATCGGCGCCAGGTCAGCCACAATCTTGACGCGCGGTGCGGCAAGCAGATCATCAAGTCGACTCATGCGGACGTTCCTTCTGCTGTCGGGACAATCGATTGGAGGGCGGCGCGCTGCACGGCGAGGGCATCGCGCGACCTGAGCGGGAACGCGAGCGCCGCCGCGATCAG
>DAOKZF010000137.1:0-5053 GCA_035325785.1 Miltoncostaeaceae bacterium | reverse complement strand
CCCAACTGAGCTAATCCCCCGTGCAGCGGTACGGTACCATCGTTGAGGATGGCCGCAAGAAGGGATCCGGCAGGATGACAGCGCCCGATCACGACCCGCTCGAAGCGATCGAACGAGCTCTGCAGAGCATCCAGATCAAGCACTTCGAGATGGCGGGCATGGTCGAGGACTACCGCGCCCTGATCGAGGAACTGCGCGGCGCCGAAGCCCACTCGCAGGAGCACGAGCGCCTGGCCAGCGTGCTGCCGGGAGCGCGGTACCACGTGTCGAGCACCTACGTCAGCCAGACCTGGCAGCAGATCGAAGGCGAGTTGAAGCGCGCCTTCCCCGAGGTGCCCGGGCCCTGAGCCCCGAGGCCCCCGGTCGCCCCACGCGCGACCGGGCCCCGTCAGTCTCCGTAGCTCTCGCAGCCGATCCCGTTGCCGTCGGCATCGAGATTGTGCGGGTCGGCGCCGACCACACGCACCCGTGTGCCGACATCGGCGCAGTCCACGTCGGGCGGATAGGGCGGCACACAGGCACCGGTGTAGTTCGGATCGCACCCGGCCCGGGTCGGCGCGGACGGGGCGGCGTTGATCCGCAGCGCCTCGAGCAGGCGCCGGGTCGGCACACCGCCATAGACGTAGACGCGCGCCGCGCCGGCCGCGACCAGGGCCCGGTTCACCGAATCGGCCCCCACATGGTTGGTGCGATAGACGTACGCGAGCATCCTCCCGTACCGGTCGCGGGCATCCTGAGTGGGATCGGGCTCCACCCGCACCGCCTCACCCGCGGGCAGCAACGAGGCGGTGAGCGCGGCGGCCTCGGGGCCCCAGCACTGCACCGGTTTGCTCGGGTGGTGGGTCTCGGGGGTGTCGATGCCGATCAGGCGCACCGTAGTGTCGAAACCCCTGACGTCGACGTGAATCGTGTCGCCGTCAACCACGCGGGTCACCGTGGCGCGCACCCCACCGCCCCCGGCTCCCGCCGGCACCGGTCGTGGCACGGCCCCCGTGGCGGGAGCCCTGCGGATGGTGCGCGCGGGCGGCCTCGCCCGAGCGGGTGGCCGGGTGGAGGTCGTCGCCGCGCCCGAGCGCGCCGGGCGATCCACCCGGGTGCGCGCCGGCGTGTGCGCGGCATCGGTGCCCGAATCGGCACAGCCCCCCACCACCAGCGCGACGCCCGCGGCCAACACCGCAAACAGCGCCGCGACGGCGATGCGCGCGACGCGCGCACGAGAGGGCATGCCCGTCAGCGCCTCTCCACCAGCGCGGCCGCCACCGCATCGTCCAGGTCGGGATACACAAACGAGAAGCCCCGGGCGCCGAGCGCGGCGGGACGCACGCGCTGTCCGTCCAACACCAGGGTCGCCATCTCGCCCAACGCCAGGCGCACCACCGCTCCCGGAGTCGGCAGGAACGCCGGGCGGTGAAGCGCCCGGCCCAGCGCGGCCATGAACTCGCGCTGGCGCACCGGGTTCGGCGCGACCGCGTTCACCGGACCCTCCAGGCCCTCGTCGTCCACCGCCCGCAGCATCGCCGCCAGGTGATCGTCGACGTGAATCCACGGCATCCACTGACGCCCGCCGCCCACCGGGCCGCCGATCAGGCGACGCGAGAGGCCCACCAGGCGCGGCAGGATGCCCCCCTCGGGGCTCAGCACCAGGCCGGTGCGCAACCGCACCACGCGCGCGCCGCGCCTCTCGGCCGCCTCGGTGGCCTGCTCCCAGGCCCGCCCGACGTCGGCCAGGAAGTCATCGCCGGCGGGGCTCGCCTCGTCGACCCACAGGTCGCCCCGCACGCGACCGTAGTAACCGACCGCGCTCGCGTTCACCAGCACGCCCGGCGTCCCCGGTCCACCGATGCGCTCCGCCAGCATGCGAGTGGTCTGCACCCGGCTGGAGAGGATCTCCCGTTTGCGCGCGTCGGTCCACCGGCCGGCCGCGATCGGCGCGCCGGCGAGATTCACCACCGCGTCCACCCCGGCGAACACCTCGTCCGGCGGGCCGCCGTCGGCCGGGTCCCAGCGCACCTCGCTCACCCCCACCAGGCCGGTGCGTCCCCCGCGCGAGACCGCCAGCACCCGGTCGCCCCGGGCGACCAGGGCGGCCACCAGCCGACGCCCCAGCAGGCCGCTCGCGCCGACCACCGCGACCGCGCGCGTCATCGGTCGGCGGTCGGGGCGGCGGGGGGTTCCCCGTGGCCGTAGGGGCGATCGAGTCCCGGATGGGCCGCGAGGATCCGCTCGATCTCGTCGATCTCGTCGGCGCTCAGGGGCCGCCCGGCCAACGCGGCGTTGGCCCGCGCCTGGGCGGCGTTGCGCGCACCGATGATCGCGGCGGTCACCTCCGGGCGGCGCAGCACCCACATCACCGCCAGCTCGGCCAACCCGCCGGGGCGCCCGGCGCGCTCGGCCAGCGCCGCCAGCTCAACGGTGGCCGCCACCCGGTGGGGATAGGCCTCGTCGGTGAAGAACTCGCTCACCGAACGCCAGTCGTTCTCGGGGAACCGGGTCGTCTCGTCCATCCGTCCGGTGAACAGACCGTGCGCGAGGGGGCCGTAGGCGATTACCCCCACCCCATGCTCGGCGCACCAGGGCAACTCCGCCGCCTCGACCTCACGGCGCATCATGTGGTACCCCGGCTGATACGACTCGAACCGTCCGACGGCGGCGGCCGCCTCCAGGTCGGCCCGGGCGTAGTTCGACACGCCCAGGGCCCGCACCAGGCCCCGCCGTTGCAGGTCGAGCAGCGCCTCCATGGTCTCGGCCGCCTCGACGCCGGGCACCGGCCAGTGCACCTGATACAGGTCGATGTGGTCGAGCCCCAGGGCCCGCAGGCTGCGCTCACAGGCCATGCGCAGATAGTCGCCGCGCGCCTCCCGCCAGATCCGCAGGCCGTCGGCGGTCTGTTCCCAGGCCACCCCGCCCTTGGTCGCCACCAGCACCTCGTCGCCGCGCTCGCGCACCACCCGCCCGACGATTCGCTCGGCGCGCCCCTGACCGTAAATGTCGGCGGTGTCGATCCAGTTCACCCCGGCATCGATCGCCGCGTGCACCGCCGCCGCGGAATCGGCGTCCTCGGCACCACCCCAACGCCCACCGAACGCCCAGGTACCCAGGCCGATCACCGACAGCTCCAGGCCGGAGCGCCCCAAGGCGCGCCGCTCGATCATGTTCCGCTCCCGTCGTTCACGCGGGTGTGAGGGCGACCATCAACCCGCCGTCGTCGTCGTAGGCCGGAAACAGGTCGCAGTGGGCGTCGACCGCCCGCGCGCTCCCCCTGGGCCGAAAACGGCACGGCACCGCCAGGCGGCGTACACCCCACTCCAGGCTGAGTGCCACCTGATCGCCCCCGTCGGCGAACTCCAGCGCCAGCGCCTCGCTCACCTCGCGCCCCAGCAGATCCTCCTCGCGAAAGCCGGTGGCGGCGAACGATCCGTGACCGGCCACCAGCACCCGTCGCTGCGCGTCGGTGACGATCAGGCCGCAGCGCGGCCCGGCGTAGAAGTCCTCCAACAGCTCGAAGGAGAACCCGAACCCGCAGCGCGCGCAGCCGCGCGGTTGATGGCGCACCCGCCTTTCGTGACCGGCCTCACGAAAGGCGCACCGAGGGCATACGAAATACGGCACACCCGCATCGTAGAGCACCGCGCCCGCGGTCCCCTTGACCGATCCCACCACGAATTTTCGGGCCTAGAGAGATCTCGCCCCGAGGGCCACGTCGCTCCGAACGCCTCCTCCCGATACGGGAGATGCAACCACCAAGGACGGCACGGTGCGAACCCACCTCTCACAGCTCAGGAACGGACTCCTCGGTCGTGTGACCGTCGCCGGCGCCCTTCTGGCCGCCGTCCTGGTCGCGACCCCGGCCCACGCTGAGCTCTCGTCGGCGTTGGAGACCCGCCTGGCCCACCTGCCGGCGGACGACCACGTGGCGGTGGTCGCCGTGATGGACGCCCAGGTCGACGGGACGCGCTTCGAGGAGCGCCCGGCGGCCCTCCTGCGCGCGTTGCGGACGACGGCCACCCGCAGCCAGGACGACGTGGTCGACGAGATCGACGGACCGGTGCGCAGCTTCTGGTTGGTGAACGCCATCGCGTTCACCGGCACCGCCGACGAGATTCGCACGGTCGCCGATCACCCGGCGGTCGCCGAGGTGACGCTGGACCAACCGGTGCAGGTGACCGAGAGCGCCGACATCACCGCGACCCCGTATCCAGACGCAGGCGGTGGAAACTGGGGCCTGGAGGCCATCAACGCGCCCGCGGCGTGGAGCACCTACGGTCTGCGCGGCGACGGCGTGCGCATCGGCAACATCGACACCGGTGTGGCCGCCGACCATCCCGACCTGGCCGGCAGGGTCGTCGCGTGGCGGGACTTCGTCAACGGACGGCCCACCCCCTACGACGACAACGGTCACGGCACCCACACCGTGGGCACCGCCGCCGGTGGCGCCAGCGGCGGCGGGCCGATCGGCGTCGCCCCGGGCGCCCAGTTGGTGGTCGCCAAGGCCATCGGCGCCAACGGCGGCGGCTCGGGCTCCGCGATCCTGGCGGCCGCGGAATGGATGACCGACCCGGACGGCAACCCGGCGACCGCCGACTACCCGGCCGTGATCAGCAACTCGTGGTCGTCGACCAGCGCCAACGATCCCTGGTTCCGCCCGATGGTGCGCCGCTGGCGCGAGTTGGGCATCGTGCCGGTCTTCTCGGCCGGCAACAACGGCCCCGGACCGCAGACGATCAACAGCCCGGCGAGCTACCCGGACGTGATCGCCGTCGGCGCGCTCGACCGGACCGGCGCCCCGGCCCCCTTCACCGCGCGCGGGCCGGTGATCTGGCAGAACGTCGACGGTCTGGGCCCGAACGCCGGCACGACGATCACCAAGCCCGATGTGGCCGCACCGGGCGTCAACATCGTCTCGAGCGTCGGCAACGGCTACCTGTCGTACTCGGGCACGTCGATGGCCGCCCCGCACGTCGCCGGGCTGGTCGCCCTGCTGCGCCAGGCGAACCGCGACCTGAGCGTCGATGCGATCGCCGACATCCTGCGGGCCAGCGCCCAGGACGTGGGC
>DAOKZF010000136.1:395-5119 GCA_035325785.1 Miltoncostaeaceae bacterium | reverse complement strand
CCCACCCACACCGCGTAGGAGACCGCCACCGGCAGCTCGCGCATCGCCCACGCGAGGCCGGCCATGCTCAGGACGAGCGCGAGAACGAAGACCAGAGCCGGGATCGGACGGGTCAGGCCGTCGGAGCGCCCGAGGGCGGTCGCCCAGACCGCCTCCAGTGTTCCCGACAGCACCAGCACCAGCCACGCCACCGTCCGCCCTCCCCCGTCCCCTCGGAACACCTCACCGACCGCCCCGACGGTTCCCTCGACGCGCCGCCGCCGGACCGCACCACGCTACCCCAGGGCGTCCGCCGACGGGCCCCGACCGCTTTGCGGGGACCATCACCGGCCGTTAACGGTCTCTTGGCGCGGCGGCGATACCTTGGGCCGTCATGACCGAACGAGAACGGAAGCACTCCGGCGATCTGGCGCCGCGGATGCTGCTGGCGGCAAGCGCCGCCGGCGCGCTGAGCGCCGCCGCGCTGTCGGGCATCGGCCTGGCCGGGTCACTGATCGGGGCGGCGATCGCGCCCCTGATTGTCACCTTCGCGCGCGAGTTCGTGCTGCGCGTGTGGGAGCGCGCCCCCCGGGTGAGGGGCGGCGGCTCGCGGTCGCAGGGCACCGATGCGATTGCCCTCGATCTCACCCCCGAGGCGACCCGTCGATTCCGCGCGCCGCGCGGCACCGAGCGCGGCGGCGGGAGCGCGCGGACGGGTCCCTCATGGTGGCGGCTGGTGCGCTGGCGTCGCGTGATCGCCACCGCCGCGCTCGCCACGGGCATGGTGATCGGCGCGTACACGGTCACGGAGCTGCTGGTGGGCGGCTCGGTGCTGGGCGACCGGCGCACAACCTTCTTCACCGCCGCCCCGGCTCCCCGCGCCTCGGACGCGCCGCACACCCCGGCCTCCGCCGCGCCGTCGGCCACTCCGCCCCCGGCCGATGGCTCCGAGGGGACACCGGCATCGCCCGAGACCGCGACCACCACGGTGCCGGTCCCGGTGCCCGCGCCCGCACCGGACCGGGCCGGCGCCACACCGCGGGCGGAACCGAGCGGCGGTGCCACCGAACCATCCACCACCGAACCATCCACATCCGGGCCGTCGGACCAACCGGCCACGGACCCGGCCAACCAACCGGTGGAGGGTGGCGGACCCTCCACCGGCACGGTGGCCTCGCCGCCGTAGGAGAGACCACCCGATTCGTCCGCGTCAGACGCTCCCGGTCGCCCCGGGGCAGCGGACGGGCGAGCGGCCCTATCGCTGAGCGGCTCCGTCGACGCACGGGATTCCGAAGCACTCCGCCATGCGCCGTTGGCGTGATGCGTCGGCGCCCATGGGCACGCAGGCATCGGCGTCGTGCAGGGCGGCCACCAGACTCTTCAGTCCAAAGCCCGATCGAACCTCGATGTCGGGGACGGTGGCCGGGTCGAGCCGCAGCCTCTGCAGGCGCTCCACCAACAGGTGCTCCGCACCGCGCGGCGAGTGCGCGAGCAGAACGAGCGTGTCCGCGTCGACGGGCAGTGTGCCGTCGCACCAACGGTCGATCAGCGGCTCCCACTGCTCGGGCGCGTTCCAGTCGGGAGCCGCGACCATGCGTCGAGCGCCGCTCGCATCCTTCTCGCGGCGGATCGGCCGGTCGCAGATGGCGATGAAGATGATGTCGTGCTCGGCATCGGGCTCCCCGATCTCCACCCGCCCGTCGGACATCCCTTGGCCGACCACCGTGACCCGTTCGAAGAAGCTGCCGAGCAGGGCGACGAACTCCTCGAGCTCGTACTCGCGCACGTGGTGGACATTGCGCGGCTCGCCGACGGGTGAGCTCCAAACCCGGTTGGGGGTGGAGATGAACAGGCGACCGTCGTCGGCCAGGCTCTCAACCATGTGGTCGAGGAGCACCGCGGAACGATCGACATGCTCGAAGACCTCGAAGCAGATGATGAGGTCAGCGCCACGATCGGGCCAGTCGAACGTGAACACGTCGCTCTCGCGCCAGGTGATCGCCGGATGGTCGAAGTGCTCTTGGGCGTAGCGCAACGCGTGGGGCGAACGGTCGATCGCCACCACCGAACGGGCTCCGGCGAGGGCGTACTGGCGTGATCCGTAGCCGACCCCGCAGCCCACGTCGATCACGCGCGCACCGGCGGCGTGGGGGGCGGCGTATTCGTAGCGCTGGAAATGCGTCACCTCGGTCAGCGGATCCGCCTCGCCCGGGACCATCCGCTCGTCGCACACCAACCAGCGCTCCCGCTGTTCGGCGGCGAGGTTGCGGATGACGTCACCGAGGCGACCGGCGACGACGTCGAGTGCGCTCGTGGCGTCATCGGGCGCGTCGACGTCCGGCACCACGGGCAGGGGAATGGCCTCCTGGCCGAACCGCTCGCGCACGAGGCGGGCGAGCTGCTCGTCGCCCTCCGGGATCAACTTGACCGTCCCGAGGCGGTAGATCTGCTCGATCTGGCCCCGGGCCGCAACGTTCTCGGCGGCGTCTCCCTCGTACTCCTCGATCAGGTGCATCCCGATGCCCAGGCCGGTTCCGTGGGCGACCGCCGCGGTGAGCCAGTTCGTACCGATGTAGCAGTCGGCCTGGGGGAGGTTCCGGCCACCGAAATCGGGCAGAAGGGCCACGGGAACGGCGGTATCCGTCGCCGGAGCGGATTCGGTGGTGGCCAGGGGGACGTCAAACCCGATGCGGTGCAGCGCTTCGGCCTGGCGCAGCGCCAAGCCCACCGTGTCCCGGGATGCGGCCGGCGGCAGGAGGTAGCAGATACTCGGCGTGTCGGTCATGGTGCGCCCGGTGCGACCCCGGCGGGGCGTTGCCTGACATGCGCACGGGTGGCGCCCCCCAAACTTCGGCCGGCGGAGACGGCAGTTGAGCGCCGTCCCCCCGAAAAACGCCAAATCCATCAATGCGCCGACCCGCACCGCGCCGACCGCAGCAGGCCGGCGCGCGAGGGGCGTTACACCAGCTCGGGGTCGCTGATGATCTCGACCAGCGCCGGCCCATCGTGGGCGAGGGCGTCCGCCAGGGCCCCGGCCAGGCGGGTCGGGTCGCTCACCCGCTCGCCGCGGGCGCCGCACAGTTGGGCGTAGGCGGCGAAGTCGGGGTTGTGCAGCGAGGTCTGCCACACGTCCAGTTCGGCCGCGCGCTGTTCCTTGCTGATCTTGCCCAGCTGGCCGTTGTTGAGCAGCACGATGGTGATGTTCATGCCGTACTTGACCGCGGTGGTCAACTCGCCCATGTACTGGCCGAAGCCGCCGTCCCCGGCGACCGCCACCACCTGGCGACCGGATCCGTCGCCCTGCACGGCCGCCCACGCCCCCCATCGCGGCCGGCAGGGCGAAGCCGATCGAGCCGAGGTAGCCGCTCATCACCACCGTCTGGCGGCGACATTCGAAGTAACGCCCGAAGCTGTAGGTGTTGTTGCCCACGTCGACCGCGATCACGGCGTCGGCGGCCACCGCGTCGGTGAGGGCGGCGAAGATGGCCGCCGAAGCGACCCCCAGCCCCCGGTCGTCGCCGGCGCGGCGTTGCTTCTCGGCCCGCCAGATCGCGTGGCGCGCGGCCACGTCGGCGCGCTGGTCGACCGCGGCGATGGCGTCGGCGAGCCCGGCGAGCATCAGACGCGCGGTCTCGCCGGTGTCGCCCAGCACCGGCACGGTGACCGGTTGGAAGCGCCCGAGGCTCGCCGGTTGGTCATCCACCTGGATGATCGGCGTGTAAGGCGAGATGCCGGTGTGGTCCGAGAAGGAGGCGCCGAACACCAACAGCAGGTCGGATTCGTTCATCAGCCAACTGGCGATCGGAGTGCCGGAGCGTCCCAACGCCCCGCCGGCGAGCGGGTGATCGTCGGGCACGAGGCCCTTGGCCTTGAAGGTGGTGATGATCGGCGCGCCGAGCCGTTCGGCCAGGGCCGTGATGTCGCCCACCGCGCCGCGCGCCCCGTGGCCGAGGACGATCACGGGCCGTTTGGCCGCGTTCAACAGGTCGAGCGCCTCATTCAGCACGCCCTCGGGCGGGCGGATCGCCCGGTCGGCCATCCGCCCGACGGGGGCGCCGGGCGTCGCCCCGTCGGCGGCGGGCAGCACCTGAACCTCGTCGGGCAGCACCAGGTGGGCCACCCCACGCTGTTCGATCGCGGCCTTGGCGGCCCGCGAGACCATCTCGGCGTGGTTCGATTCGGCGTAGATGGTGCGGCTGGTGAGCGCCACGTCGGAGAATGCCCCGGTGAGGTCGAGGTCCTGGAAGGCACCGCGGCCGAGCACCTTGGAGGGCACCTGACCGGAGATCGCGATCACCGGCGCGCTGTCGACCTTGGCGTCGTAGAGCCCGGTGAGCAGGTTGGTGGATCCGGGACCGGCGATCGCAAAGCAGGCGCCCGGCCGGCCGGTGATCTTGCCGTAGGCGGAGGCGGCGAAGGCGGCGGCGCCCTCGTGGCGGATGCCGATGTAGCGCAGGCGTCCGGCGTCCTCGAGACGATGCAGCGCGTCGGCGAAGCCGAGGTTCGAGTGGCCGACCATGCCGAACACGTGGGTGACGCCCCAGTTGACCAGGGTCTCGGCCATCACGTCCGAGACCGTGCGCACGTGCTGCGGCTCGGGCGGCAGGCCCACGTAGATGCCGTCCTCGCGCACCTGAACCGGGAAAGAGCAGGCGGCGTCGGTGAACGGCGGCGGCGGGTTTCCGGTGAGCGGGTCGTAGTCGTAGCCGTGCCAGGGGCAGCGCAGCAGGCCGTTCTCGATCGAT
>DAOKZF010000136.1:0-385 GCA_035325785.1 Miltoncostaeaceae bacterium | reverse complement strand
CCCAGGGGGCCGCCCTGGTGGGGCAGCGGTTGTCCAGCGCGCCGTAGCGGTCGCCGACGCGGGTGAGGGCCAGTGACCGGCGTCCGGCCTGCACGGTGCGCACCCGCCCGTCGTCCAGGCCGTCGACGTCGGCGACTCGGTGCCAGACCCGCTCCCCGTCCCCTGCGCTCATCGTTGCCTCCTCCCCGCCGCGCCACCGTGACCCACATGTGCGAATGCGCTCAAGCGTACCGGTGGCCCCGGCGACACGACCCGCGCGACGCCCGTCGATGTTGCCCCCTCATGGAGCGAGCGGAGATACTGGGTGCATGCTCACCTCTCGTCGTCTCTCCCATCGCTCCGCCGGCCGTCTGGCCGGCGTCGCCGCCATCTGCGCCGGGGCCCT
>DAOKZF010000135.1:1861-5120 GCA_035325785.1 Miltoncostaeaceae bacterium | reverse complement strand
CACCGACAACGGTCGCGCCGGCGCCCGCTCCGCCACCCCCGCCGCCGGCGCCCACGCCACCACCCACACCGCCACCCACCCCCTCGACCCCCTGAACCACCGATGAGGGTCCCTCCCGGGCGGCACACGACGATGCGGGCACGCCGAGCCGTCGTGGCCCTCTGCGGCCACCCGCTCGGGGCCGCGCTGACGGCCGGCCTGCTGACGCTGGCGATCATGCTGTTCGGGCCGCCCGGCGGCGACGCTGCCGCCCACCTGTATCTGACCGAGTTCTGGCGCGAACACGGCTGGCAGCTGTGGGACAACTTCTGGTACTCGGGCCGCTACGCCCAGATCAACTACAGCCTGCTCTTCTATCCCCTGGCGGCCCACATCGGGCTGGCCCTCACCGTCGCCGCGTCGGTGGCGGGCGCGGCCGGTGCGTTCACCGCCCTGGTGCGCCGGCGCTGGCCGACCCTGGCGGCCGGCCCCACCGTGGCCTTCACGCTCCTGATGCCGATCGGCGCGGTCGCCGGCACCTACCCCTTCCTGCTCGGCCTCGCGCTGGCGCTGATCGCCCTGGCGGCACTCGACCGGGGACGGCGCGTGTGGGCGCTGATCGCCATTGCCCTCACCGGACCGGCCCACCCGCTGGCGCTCGCGTTCCTGGTGGCCAGCCTCGCCTCGATCGCCCTCACCATCCCCCGCTGGTGGCGCCGGCCGGGCGCGGTGGCGGTGGCCGCCACGGTAATCGCGTCGTGCGCGCTGCAGGCCGTGCTGCTGCGCGGCTTCGCCACCTCCGGGGCGCACTACCCCTTCGACCCCCTCGACGCGCTGGCGATCGTGGGCTTCTGCGCGGCCGGGCTGGCGCTCACCCGAGGTCTCGACGACCAACGCCCCCTGCGGGCCGTGTTCATCGGCTACGGAGCCTTCAGCGCGTTGGCCTTCGCCATGTCGTCGCCGCTGGGCGGAAACGTTGTGCGCCTGCTGCTGTTGATGGGCGCCCCCCTGCTGGCGCTGCCGCTGGCCGCCCGCGGGTTTCGCCCGCGCGGGGCGGCCGTCGTGCTGCTGGCCGGAGTGGTGCTCTGGCAGGCCCTGCCGGCCGTCGCCGGATGGCGCACCACCACCGAATCGCGCGCCCAGAACGCGGACTTCTGGTACCCGGCGATCGCCTTCATCGACGCGCACCTGAAACCCGGAGAGCGGGTGCAGGTGGTGGCGACCGCCGACAACTGGGAGGCCTACTACCTGGCCGGACGGGGCGTCCCGCTGGCGCGCGGCTGGTTCCGCCAGGACGACTTCCCCGCCAACCGGGCGCTGTACGAAAAGCTCACCCCCGCCCGCTACACCAGCTGGTTGCGCCGCACCGCCGTGCGCTACGTGCTGCTGCCCGACGATCCGCTCGACTACAGCGCCCAGGACGAAGCCACCCTGCTGCGTTCCGGGCGCTCCGGCCTGCGCGTCGTCGCGCGCATAGGCAGCTGGACGATGTTCGAATACCCCGACGCCCAACCGTTGGCCACGCCGGCGCGCGACATCACCGTGGCCGCCATGAACGCCAGCAGCGTCACGCTGATCGCCCGTCGGGCCGGCACATACCGGCTGCGGGTGCGCTACACCCCCTACTGGAAGACCACCGGTGTGCCCGCCTGCGCCGCCCCGATGAGCCCATGGGGCACCGCGCTGCACATCACCCGCCCCGGCCGGGTGACGCTCACCTTCAACCTGCGCCTGGGCACCTTCGTCGGCGCCCTCCTGGGAGACGGGAATCCCTGCGCCGGGCTCCTCGCCCGCGACCGGGCCAACGACGCCCACGCCGTCGGGCCGACGCCCTTCTCGCCCGCCGGCACCGACCGCGCCGGTCACTAGATTCCCTCGGGTGAGCGCCACGGTCCGCCAGCACGATCACCCCGACCAACGCAAGGCACGCGGGGCGTTCTTCACCCCGCCCGCCCTCTGCCACCACATGGCCGCATGGGCGATCCGCACCCCGCACGACCGGGTGCTGGAACCCTCGTGCGGCGAGGCGGCCTTCCTGAACGCCGCCGCCGACCGGCTCACCGCGCTGGGCGACCCGGCCGGCGCGCGCCTGGACGGCGTGGAGGTGCACGCCCCCAGCGCCCGCGAGGCGCGTCGGCACCTGGCCGAGCGCGGCATCTCCGGACGGGTGCGCGTGGCCGACATGTTCGCCCTCACCCCGCGCGCCGCCTACGACGTGGTGATCGGCAACCCGCCCTACGTGCGCTACCAGGACTTCACCGGACCGGCGCGCGCCGCCGCCCGCCAGGCTGCCCTGCGCGGCGGGGTGCGCCTCTCGGGGCTGGCGTCATCGTGGGCGCCATTCGTCGTGCACGTCGCCCACTTCCTGGCCCCCGGCGGGCGACTGGCGCTCGTCGTGCCGGCCGAATTGCTGTCCACCAACTACGCCGCCGAGGTGCGCAGCTTCCTCATGCGCCGCTTCGCCCGCGTGCGATTGGTGGTCTTCCGGGAGCGGGTCTTTCCGCGGGTACAGGAGGAGGTGGTGCTGCTGCTGGCCGAGGGCGACGGGCCGACCGACCACTGCGAACTGCACCAGGTGGACGACCTGGCCGGCCTGGACGAGATGGCGGCGCGCGCGCGCATCTCGCGCTGGCAGCCGGAGGATCCCACCGGCAAGTGGACCGCCGCGCTGCTGGACGAACCGGCCCTGGCCGCCTACCGCCAACTGCTGGCACACCCCGAGCTGGGCACCCTGCACGACTGGGGCGAGACCACCCTCGGAGCGGTCACCGGAGCCAACCGCTTCTTCGCCCTCACCCAAACCCAGGTCGACACCCTGGGCCTGACCGAGCAGGACCTGGTGGCGATCTCGCCCCCCGGCAGCCGCCACCTGCGCCGCCTGGAGTTCACCGGCGCCCACTGGGAGAGCCTGCGCGATCACGACCGGCCGGTCTGGCTCTTTCGCCCCAACGATGGCCCCTCGCCCGCGGGCGCGGCCCTGATCGACGCCGGCGAGGCCTCCGGCGTTCCGCGGGCCTACAAGTGCCGCACGCGCACGCCGTGGTGGCGCACCCCGATCGGCCCGCCGCCCGATCTGCTGATCACCTACATGAACGCCGACACGCCCCGCCTCACGCGCAACCTCGCCGGCGTGCGCCACCTCAACTCGGTGCACGGCCTGCACCTGCACGCCCACATCCCGACGCCGGCGGCCGATCTGCTTGCGCTCGCGGCCCTCAACTCGCTCACCCTGCTGGGCGCCGAAACGGTCGGGCGCGCCTACGGCGGTGGCCTGCTCAAA
>DAOKZF010000135.1:0-1851 GCA_035325785.1 Miltoncostaeaceae bacterium | reverse complement strand
GAGGCCGACCGCCTGCCGGTGCCCGGCGCCGCCCTGCTGGCGCAGCTGAGCGAACCGCTGCGCGCGGCGCGCCCATCCCTGGAGCGGGCGCTCGCACACGAAACGCTCCCCGAGGCGGTCGCCGTCGTCGACCGGGTGCTGCTCATCGACGGTCTCGGCATCGACCCGGCGGTGATCGACCGCCTGGCCCAGGCCCGGGCCGCGCTGGCCGCCCGGCGGGCCGCTCGTGCCCGGCGCGCCTAATGGGCGCCCGCACCGACGCCCTCACCCCGTTCGACCGGCTGCTCGCCGAAGCGGACGGCGCCAACCCGTGGCGGCGCACCGACGACGGGCGGGTGAGCCACCACCCCGACTGGGCGCTGCTGGGGCGGCTGTTGGCGGTACCCGTGAGCGCCGGCCAGGTGAGCGAGAGCGGGCGCCTCGCGCGGGCGATCGACGCCTGGATCGCCCACGAACTGCGCCGGATCGGTTTCGCGCCCGATGCGATCTGGCCGCGCGCCACCCGCCCGCGCGTGCTCTCGCACGACCTGGCCGCCCTGCTGGAGCGCGTCCCCGACGCGTTGGCCACCGAGCTGCGCGCGCGCCTGGAGCAGACCCCGGCGGTCGCGCCGGTCGACGCGCGCGTGCTCGGCCAGGCCTACGAGAAACAGGTCGACGTGTGCATGAGCCGCTGGGACACCGGCCCCGAGTTGCTGATCAGCACCAAGGCGCAAACCGGTTCCTTCGCCAAGAACCTGCCCAACCGCTTCGAGGAGGCCTACGGCGACGCCGGCAACCTGCGCGGACGCCACCCGCTGGCGGCCGTCGGTTTCGTCTTCGTGCAGCGGGCGACCATCCTCACCCAGGAGCCGGCGGCCCACAGCCGCACGGTCGACATGATGCGCAAACTGCGCGAGGGCGACGGGCGCAACGGATACACCGCCACCGCCCTGATCCTGGTCGACTGGGACGAGCGCCCGCACCGCGACACCACCGTGCGGGTGCTCACCGATGCCACCCCGGCCGACATCGGCGCGGCGCAGTTCTTCGCCACGATCACCGACCGAGTGCTGGGCGCGGCGCCCTTCCACCGACACACCGCGGTGCGCGAACGCCTGACCGAGGCACCGCCCACCCCGGGCTGATCGACCCCACCTCCGTCACATCGCGCGAAATTGTGGGCAAATGTCCCGCGACGGTGCGCCGTCGTCTCTTGACCTGCCCTGCGGCTCGAGTTATGCGCCCGAATCCTCGATAGTGAAGGTAACGAAAGGACGGGGACGTGACGAAGTACATCTATGACGCCACGGAAATCACGACGCGTGAACAGGCCGCCCGCCAACTGCGCGAGCTGGCCGACCAATTCATCGACGGCACGATCGAGCTGACCTACGACGACACCGACACCGCCACCCCGGTGCACGAGCCGCTGCGGATCGTCGTCGACCTGGTTCGCCACCGCCACTGCTTTGAACTGGTGATGCGCGCCCGCTGGGACGCCGAGGACAACGCCTGATCAGGGCGAACGAATGCGCAGCTGAGCAACCAGCAGCGCGGTGACGAGCACCGCCGCGCCGGCCGCCCACCGGCGCCGGCGGGGCGCGCCGTCCAACCAGACGGCCAGCGGCCACATGAGCGGAAACGCCAACGTGCCAAAACGGGCCATCGACATGAACGAACCGGTCGACAGCGGCAGGGCCAACGCGGCCACACTGTAGGCGACCCACGGCGAGCGCAGGCCGCCGCACATCCGCCACAGGCCGACCAACAGCAGCACATAGAGGGCGGTGAACCCCACATCGCGCACCGCCGCCGTCCAGGCGGCCCCCGCGCGCAGGTGCACCACCTGATCGACCGCCGCGGCCAGCTCGC
>DAOKZF010000134.1:1783-5124 GCA_035325785.1 Miltoncostaeaceae bacterium | reverse complement strand
CGCTGCGAGGCCCACCCAGGTCGGAGTTCTCGGCCACCAGGCGCACCAGGGACTGCGGGTCGGCCACGCCCCGGAAGCGGAAGAGATCCGAATGCTCGCCCGCACCGGCCGTATCGAAGTCGACCGTGCCGACGTTCAACAACCGATCCATGAGCGATTGGTGGATGTCGACGTTCTGGATCCGATCGAACCGCGTGGTCTGCTCGTTGCGCGACAGCAGGCCGATCCGAACCCGCAGGCGCTGGTTGGTCACCGCGTAGTAGGTGGCGTAGCGACGGATGGCATCGACGCCGATCACCACCACAACCAGGACCACCGAGACCAGAAACCACTCCCAGCCCGGCAACCACGTCCCGATGCCGTTCGCCGCCAGGATCGCGCTGATCACCAGCGGCGCAACCGCCACCGGAAGCCATTTCGCGAAGTGACTCAGTTGAGAGCGCCACGACGGGCGCCCTTCAAAAATGATGCGTTCCCCGTGGAGCAGATCCATGGGCGCAATCTAATACACACGGGGTGATCGCCGATGGGCAACCGCGCATCGGCGCGGCGCGGTATACACTGGTAATCCTCATTGTCAGACCATACCGATCTCGACTTGGCCTCAACCCAAGGAGCGCCCCGTGACCAACCCCGCCGCGATCGAAACCCTGGAGGTCGAAACGCGCAGCTTCCCGCCGCCCGCAGAGCTCGCACCGCGCGTCGCCGCCATCGAGGAGCTCTACGCGCGCGCGGCGGCGGACCCGGATGCCTTCTGGTTGGAGCAGGCCACCGACCTGCTCACCTGGGAGACCGCCCCACGCGAGAGCTGCGACCGCTCGCGCGCGCCCTTCTTCACCTGGTTCGCCGACGGCACCCTGAACGCCAGCGTCAACAGCCTCGACCGCCACCTGGCCGAACGCGGCGACCGGGTGGCCTTCCACTGGGAGGGCGAACCCGGCGACCGGCGCAGCATCACCTACCGCGAACTGCACGCCGACGTCTGTCGACTGGCCAACGGCCTGAACGCGCTGGGCGTCGGACGGGGTGACCGCGTCGCGATCTACCTGGGGATGATCCCCGAGGCCATCGTGGCGATGCTCGCCTGCGCCCGCATCGGTGCGCTGCACACCGTGGTGTTCGGCGGCTTCTCCCCCGACAGCCTGCGCGACCGAATCAACGATTGCGACTGCGTCTGCCTGATCACCGGCGACGGCGGCCACCGCAACGACAAGATCGTGCCGCTCAAGGCCAACGCCGACCAAGCGCTCACCGAGTGCCCGACCGTGCGCCGCTGCGTCGTGGTGCGCCGCACCGGCGACGAGGTCGAGTGGACCGAGGATCGCGACATTTGGTTCCACGATCTGATCGCCGACCAGCCGGCCGAACACACCCCGGCGATCATGAACGCCGAGGACCCGCTGTTCGTCCTCTACACCTCCGGCAGCACCGGCAACCCCAAGGGGGTCGTGCACACCACCGCTGGATACCTGACCGGAATCGCCGCCACCCACCGGTGGGCGTTCGACCTCACCGACGATGACGTCTACTGGGGCACCGCCGACGTGGGCTGGGTCACCGGGCACAGCTACATCGTCTACGGACCGCTGGTCAACGGCACCACCAGCGTGCTCTACGAGGGCGCCCCGGGCACCCCCGACAAGGACCGCTGGTGGGACATCTGCGAACGGTACGGGGTCTCCCTGCTCTACTGCGCGCCGACCGCGATCCGCACGTTCATGAAATGGGGGGTCGAATACCCCGAACGGCACGACCTGAGCCGAATCCGCATTCTCGGATCGGTCGGCGAGCCGATCAACCCCGAGGCGTGGATGTGGTACCGCAGGGTGATCGGGGCCGACCGCGCGCCGGTGATCGACACCTGGTGGCAGACCGAGACCGGACAGCTGATGATCTCGCCGCTGCCCGCCACCAGCACCCTCAAGCCCGGATCCGCCGGGCGCCCCCTACCCGGGATCGCCGTCGACATCGTCGATGCCCACGGCAACAGCGTGCCGGTCGGCCAGGGCGGCAACCTGGTGGTGCGCGAACCCTGGCCGGCGATGCTCCGCACGATCTTCGGTGACGACGACCGCTATGTGGCCACCTACTGGCAGGAGTACCCGGGCATCTACCTGGCCGGCGACGGCGCCAGCCGCGACGCCGACGGCGACATCTGGCTGATGGGGCGGATCGACGATGTGATGAACGTCTCCGGGCACCGTCTGTCGACCACCGAGATCGAGAGCGCCCTGGTCGACCACGACGCGGTCGCCGAGGCGGCGGTCGTCGGCCGCGCCGACCCGACCACGGGCCAGGCGATCGCGGCCTTCGTCACGCTGCGTTCCGGCATCGCCGCCAGCGACGCGCTGATCGGCGAGCTGCGCTCCCACGTGGCCGAGAAGATCGGGCCGATCGCGCGCCCGGCATCGATCGTGATCACCGACGACCTGCCGAAGACGCGTTCCGGCAAGATCATGCGCCGCCTGCTGCGCGACATCTCCGAACAGCGCAACCTGGGCGACGTCACCACCCTGTCGAACTCCGAGGTGGTGCACGACATCGCCCGCCAGGCGGTGGCCCAACGCGCCAAGGACGCCACGTAATCCAACGCGACCGGCACCCGCGACGGCCCATGAGCCCCGCCGCGGGTGCCGGTCGGCTACCGTCGTCGGGTGAGCACCGACCGCGCCTCGATCCCGCACGATGCGGCGCAGCGCAACCGCCGCGCCGCGCTGCTGTCCATCTGGGCCAACGTGGTCCTGGTGACGCTCAAGCTGGCCCTCGGACTGCTCACCGGGTCGGTTGCCGTGATCTCCGAGGCCGCCCACTCCGGCAGCGATCTGCTGGCCTCGGCGATCGCCTTTCTGGGAGTGCGCGCTTCCGCCCGGCCGGCCGACGCCGACCACCACTACGGCCATCAGAAGGCCGAGAACCTCGCGGCCACCATCGAGGGGCTGCTGATCGTTGCCGCCGGAGTGTGGGTGGGGGTGGAGGCCGCCCGACGGTTGGCGAGCGGCGGCGCACCGGTCGCGCACATCGAGGTGGCGATCGCGGTCATCGCCGCCTCCGCGCTGGTGAACGTGGCCGTGGCCCATCGTCTGCGTCGCGTGGCGCGGGCGACCGAGTCGCCGGCCATCGCGGGCGACGCCGCCCACCTGGGGGCCGACGTGCGCACGTCGCTCGGCACGGCCATCGGCCTGACGATCATGGCACTGACCGGCTGGAACATGGTCGACGCCCTGATCGGCCTCGCGGTGGCCGCCTGGGTCACCTGGCTGGGCTGGCGCCTGACGCACCGGGCGTTACAGGGCCTGCTCGACCATACGTTGAGCGCCGAGGAACTCGCATCGATCGACGCC